>NZ_JBJGYN010000031.1:0-58126 GCF_054050015.1 Geodermatophilus sp. SYSU D01176
CCCCCCCCCCCCCCCCCCCCCCCCCCCCCGCCCCCCCCCCCCCCCCCCCCCCCCCCCCCCCCCCCCCCCCCCCCCCCCCCCCCCCCCCCCCCCCCCCCCCCCCCCCCCCCCTCGCCGTCTCACAGCAGGTGTGCTGATCGGTCGGCGGTTCGTGCGCGCGCAGCGGCGAGATGCGTGCGAGACCGCCGATCTCGCCAGTCGACCTACTCCCTCACCCACCCGAGAACCGCTGTCAGCGCCCGGCCAGCAGCGCCGTCTCGAGGTCGGCCGGCAGGCCGGGTCGGGGCAGACCGTGCGGCGGGGGCGGCAGCTCGTCGACCCCCCGCAGCCAGGCCCAGGTGTCGGCAACGGTCTGCGCCAGCGGCCCGCTGGGCAGCCCGAGCCGGCGCGCGCGGCTCGTGTCGACGTCCCAGGCGGTGCGGGCCACCTCCGCCGGCAGCCACAGCGGCAGGTGCAGCCACGGCTCGACGCCGGCCGCCAGCAGGTCCGCCTCCGGCACCGGCGCCCACTCCGCGTCCCCGTCGGTCACCTCCCTGCAGAGCTCGAGCAGGCCGCCGAGGGTGGTCATCCCGGCGGGGCCGGTGGCGTTGACCGCACCGGACTCGCCCTGCTCGGCCATCGCCACCAGCCAGCCGGCGAGGTCGCGGACGTCGACGGCGGCGATCGGCTGGTGCCACCCCTCGGCCGGGACGACGACCCGCCCGCCCCGCGCGATCCTCCGCAGCCACCAGCCCAGCCGGTCCACCCGGTCGTCGGGGTCGACGATCAGCCCGGCCCGCGCGGTGAGGAACCGGCCCGGCACCGCGGCACCGATCACCCGCTCGGCGGAGGCCTTGACGGGCCCGTACTCGTCGTCGTCGGTCCCCCAGGTCGGCTCCTCGTCCTCGGGGCCGATCGGGCCGGGCGGCCAGTTCGCGTAGGCGTTGAGGCTGCCGGCCCCCGTGCAAGGTCCCGGCGCGAGCGTGCGAGTGCCGGGGGGCACGGGGGTCCGTCTACTGGCAGGAGGTGTCGACGACCAGGTCGGGCGTCCAGCCGTCCAGGGCCTCCGGCAGCGCGGTGGGATCGTCGCGGTCGCCGTGCAGCGCGCGGGCGCCGGCGGGCGGGTCCCCGGAGACGCCGCGGGTGAAGGTCGCCACCTCGTGACCGCGGTCGAGGGCCGCCGTCGCCACGTGCCGGCCGAGGGAGGAGGTCCCGCCGAGGACGAGCAGTCGCACGTCCCCAGCTCAGCCCGGCCGCTCCCCCGCCGTCCAGCCGGTTCGCTGTCGGCGCAGGCCTCCTCAGACCGCCGGGGTGTACGACAGAGCGTCCGGCACCTGCGGGAGCGGTGTCGACCGGGCGGCGGCCAGCACCATCTGCGGTGAGCGCGGCAGGCCGCGGCGGGTGCACAGCCGCAGCGCCCGGGCCCCGGTGATGACGTCGGTCTCCGGGGGGACGACGAGCAGGTCGGCGCGCCGGGTGCCGCCGGCCCAGGTCAGGCAGACGACCCCGGCGTCCATGCTGCGGAAGCCGCCGGTGCGCACCACCCGCCCGCCGACGACGACCTTGCGCGGCGCCGGGGACCAGGCGTCGAGGGGGTAGGTGAAGCGCTCGACGCGCAACCCCCGCTTGTCCAGTGCGGCGACCAGCTCGGGCAGCTCGACGGCGAGGTCGCGGCTGCGCGGGAACCACGCGCCGTCGAACGCCTGCTCACCGGACCCCACGTCGCTGCGCAGGCTCACCCGGACGTCGATCCCGCCGCGGTGCCCCTCGGCCGCCAGCGTGTGCCGGGTGGTCCTCATCAGCGTCGCCTCCTCGTCGATCCCCCGGGCCCGCCGACACGGCCCCGAGGAGAACGTAGGCAGCCGCGGGGGCGCGTCCCGGTGAGCGTGTCCCGGGCGGGTCGCCGTCCCCCGGCCCGCCGTCACGTCCGGTCATGGGGCGGTCACGACACCCTCGGTGGCGGTTTTCGCGGAAACCGCCACCGGGGCGTCGGGACCTTCAGGACGTCAGCTCGAAGACCGTCGTGCTGTCGTAGACCTCGCCCGGGAGCAGCACCGTCGAGGGGAACTCCGGCTGGTTCGGCGAGTCCGGGAAGTGCTGGGTCTCCAGCACCAGCCCGTCGCCCTGCCGGTAGATCCGGCCGCCGGTGCCCACGAGCGTGCCGTCGAGGAAGTTGCCCGAGTAGAACTGGATGCCCGGCTCGGTCGTCGAGATGGTCAGCGTCCGGCCGCTGTCCGGGTCGTGCACGGCCGCCGCCTCCTCGAGGCCGTCCTCGCTGTCCGAGCCCTCCCGCGCACCGTCGTCCTCGCGGTCCAGCGCCCAGTTGTGGTCGTAGCCCTGCCCGTAGAGCAGCTGCTGGTCGGCCTGGCGGATCCGCGCGCCTATCGGGGTGGGCTCGCGGAAGTCGAAGGGCGTGCCCTCCACCGGGGCGATCTCGCCGGTGGGGATGAGCGTCTCGTCGACCGGCGTGAAGCCGCCGGCGTCGATCTGCAGCTCGTGGTCGTAGACGTCCCCGGAGCCCTCGCCGGCCAGGTTCCAGTAGGTGTGCTGGGTCAGGTTGACGACGGTGGGGGCGTCGGTGGTGGCCTGGTAGTGCACGGTCAGCCGCGACTCGGCGTCCAGGCGGTAGGTGACCGTGGTGGTGAGCGTTCCGGGGAAGCCCTGGTCGCCGTCCTCGCTGACCAGCTGCAGCTGCAGGGCGGCCACCTCGTCGTCGCTGACGTCGGCTGCGGTCCAGACCCGCTCCGAGAAGCCGCCGGGACCGCCGTGCAGGGTGTTGGGGCCGTCGTTGAGCGGCAGCTGGTACGTCACGCCGTCGAGGGTGAACCGGCCCTCGGCGATGCGGTTGCCGAAGCGGCCGATGAGCGCGCCGAAGTAGGGGTCGTCCTCGGAGAGGTAGCCCTCGAGGTCGGGGAAGCCGAGGACGACGTTGTCGACGTCCCCGTCGGCGTCGGGCACCTCGAGGGTCTGGATGACACCGCCGTAGGTGAGCACGCGCATCGTCGCCTCGCCGTTGCTGAGGGTCCAGCGCTCGACGGCGGTGCCGTCCGGCGTGGCGCCGAAGGGCTCGACGCTCGTGCGCGGACCGCCGTCCCCCCTGCCCGGGTCCTCGGCCGCGCCCGCCGGGGCGGCGAGGCCGCCTGCCAGCAGGCCGGCGCCGAGCACGGCGACCAGCGAGCGGCGGCGCCGGCGGCGCCGGGCGGAGGGGGCGGGCGGCGGCTGTCCGGGCATGGGTACTCCGGTGTCCGTGGGCGGTCCACCGGCGTCGTCGCGCGGTGGCAGGACCACTGCCCGAGCCCCGCGCCTGGGACGGCGTGCGCTCGGCTCCCCCGTGGTGCGGCCCCAGAACGCCGCCCGACGCTAGGGAGGCCGCGCAAGGGGTGTCAACGGACCCGCGCACCCGGCGCGCGACACGCCAGAGGCCCCGCCCGGACGCGCCGGACGGGGCCTCTGGATGAGGGTTCAGGACTTCGGCTTGCGGTTCTTCGCCTTGCCGCGCTCGGTCTGGTCGAGGACCACCTTGCGCACCCGGACGGCGGCCGGCGTGACCTCGACGCACTCGTCCTCGGCACAGAACTCCAGCGCCTGCTCCAGGTTGAGGATGCGCGGCGGGACCAGCCGCTCGAGCTCCTCCGCGGTCGAGGACCGCATGTTGGTGAGCTTCTTCTCCTTGGTGATGTTGACGTCCATGTCGTCGGGGCGGGAGTTCTCGCCGACGATCATGCCCTCGTACACCTCGGTGCCCGGGGCGACCATCATCGAGCCGCGCTCCTGCAGCGAGAACATCGCGTACGACGTCGCGACGCCCTGCCGGTCGGCGACCAGCGAGCCGGTGGGGCGGGCGCGCATGTCGCCCATCCACGGCTCGTAGCCCTCGAGGTTGTGGTTGAGGACGCCGGTGCCGCGGGTCTCGGTGAGGAACTCGGTGCGGAACCCGATGAGGCCGCGCGAAGGTACGATGTACTCCATCCGCGCCCAGCCCGTGTCGTGGTGGACGAGGTTCTCCATGCGCCCGCGCCGGGTGGCCAGGGCCTGGGTCAGCGTGCCGACGTACTCGCCCGGGGTGTCGATGGTGACCCGCTCGACCGGCTCGTGGAGCTTGCCGTCGATGGTCTTGGTGACCACCTGCGGGCGGCCGACGGTCAGCTCGAACTCCTCGCGGCGCAGCTGCTCGACGAGGATGGCCAGGGCCAGCTCGCCGCGGCCCTGCATCTCCCAGGTGTCGGGGCGCTCGGTGGGCAGCATGCGCACCGAGACGTTGCCGACCAGCTCCTGGTCGAGGCGGTTCTTGATCAGGCGCGCGGTGAGCTTCTTGCCCGACCGGCCGGAGATCGGCGAGGTGTTGATGCCGATGGTGATCGAGATCGACGGCTCGTCGACGGTCAGCGGCGGCAGCGGGCGCGGGTCGTTCGGGTCGGCGAGGGTGTCGCCGATCATGATGTCCTCGATGCCGGCGATGGCCACCAGGTCGCCGGGGCCGGCGCTCTCGGCCGGGGTGCGGGTGAGGCCCTCGGTGACCAGCAGCTCGGTGATCTTGACGCGCTGGATCGAGCCGTCGGTCTTGCACCAGGCGACCTGCTGGCCGCTCTTCATGGTGCCGGAGTGGATGCGCAGCAAGGCCAGCCGGCCGAGGTAGGGCGAGGCGTCGAGGTTGGTGACCTGCGCGCGCAGCGGCTCCTCGGCGTCGTAGGTCGGCGCCGGGATGGTGTCCAGCAGCGTCGTGACCAGCGGGCCGAGGTCGGGGCTGTCGGGGCTGGTGCCGTCGGCCGGCCGGGTGAGCGAGGCCTGCCCGGTCTTGCCGTTGCTGTAGACGATGGGGAACTCGAGCGCGTCGGTGTCCAGGCCGTTGTCCTCGAGCAGCTCCATGAACAGCTCGTAGGTCTCGTCGACGACCTCGGCGATGCGCGCGTCGGAGCGGTCGGTCTTGTTGACCACGAGGATCACGGGCATCTGCTTGGCCAGCGCCTTGCGCAGCACGAAGCGGGTCTGCGGCAGCGGGCCCTCGGAGGAGTCCACGAGCAGCACGACGCCGTCCACCATCGACAGGCCGCGCTCGACCTCGCCGCCGAAGTCGGCGTGGCCGGGGGTGTCGACGATGTTGACCGTGACCGGGTTGCCGTCCGCGTCGGCGAGCCGGATGGCGGTGTTCTTGGCGAGGATGGTGATGCCGCGCTCACGCTCGAGGTCCATCGAGTCCATGACGCGGTCCTGCGTGGAGTCGTTGTCCGTCCCCTCGCCCTTGGCGCGCCCGAGGGCACCTGCCTGGCGGAGGAGAGCGTCGACCAGGGTGGTCTTGCCGTGGTCGACGTGGGCGATGATCGCCACGTTGCGCAGGTCGTCGCGAGTGGGCATGCGGGAGGGCACCTCGGGGGAGATCAGGGGGTCGGCGCGTCCGTCTCTGTTGCGGAGCGCCCAGACACCAGGGTCAACAGCCGCCGGCCCGGTGACCTTCCCATGCTAGGCGCTCGGCGGCCGGTCCCCGACGTGAGCGGACTCACCCTCGGACGCCGCCAGCTCCCCCAGCATCCGCTCCACGGTCCGCAGGCGGCTGCGCTCCCGGACGGCCAGCAGACCGCCGGCCAGCGCCAGGCCCGCGGCGAGGAGCCAGCCCGCACCGCCCGGCCCCGCCGGCAGCAGCGTCACGACGGCGACCAGCACCGCGGCGAGACCCGCGAGGCCCGGCACGGCCGTCCGGTTGGCCTGCAACCGGCGCCGCTCCGCGGTCAGTCGCCCCTGCCACTCCCCGTCGGCGTCCTGGGGCAGGACGCCCGTCGAGACCGCCCTCCCGACGTCGGCCTGGTCCCGGGCGGTGGCGGAGACCCGCAACGCGACCGCGGCGAACAGCGCGACGCCCACGGTGTAGAGGGCGCTGCGTACGGCGACCTCCGCCCAGCGCCAGACCTCGCCGAACAGCAGGACCTCGGACACCTGCATGACCGGGCCGAAGAACGCACCCCCGACGAGGGCCGGCCACAGGGCCGCCGGCAGCCGCCCCCGGCCGGCCCGCGTCGTCACGCCGTCAGCCTGGCCGACCGAGGTCCCTGCGCGCCAGCCCGAGCAGGCGTGTCAGGCCCGGTCCGCCACCGCGTAGGTCACCCCGGCAGCGACGAGGGTCACCAGGGCCACCGCCAGCCAGGACGCCATCCCCACGCCGAGGGCCAGCACGTGGGCGAGCACGAAGGCGCCGACGTAGAGCGCCCCGAGACCGAGAGCCACGGCCCAGCCGCGGTGCGTCACCCACAGCCACGCCGCCCCCAGCCCGGCGCCGATGAACAGTGCGCCGCCGAGCGCCCGGACCCCGGTGGCCTGCGCGACACCGAAGCCGGCCGCCAGGCCGACGGCGACCAGGACGGCGGACGGGAAGCGCGTGCGGGTCAGGGTGGAGGTCGTCATGCCGTCCAGTCTCCCCGGCCGCGTCCAGCCGCACCCGCAGCGGCCTACGTGGCCGGGCGGACGAGTCCGAACCGCCGGCCGAGCACCGGGCCGATGACCGGCCACGCCGATGCGCGCAGCGACGAGTCCCGCACCGTCATCCGCCACCGTTCCTCGGGCACGAACCAGGCAGCCGTGCGGGCGCCCGCTTCGGCGAGCCGCGCCACGGGCGGCTCGAGCCGCTCGTGGACCCGGTCCAGTGCGGCGGGGACGTCCGCGACGGCCGACACCGTCGCCAGCTCCTCGGCCACCGCCACACCGCCGGCCATCGCGAGCGACGCCCCCTGCCCGGCGAGCAGGGAGACGCACCAGCACGCGTCGCCGAGCAGGGCGACCCGGCCGCGGTGCCACACCCGTGCGCGGACCTGCACGGTCCGGTCGGTGTAGCGGTCCACGGCCGAGGGGAGCG
This sequence comes from Geodermatophilus sp. SYSU D01176, assembly GCF_054050015.1. Classification (NCBI taxonomy): domain Bacteria; kingdom Bacillati; phylum Actinomycetota; class Actinomycetes; order Geodermatophilales; family Geodermatophilaceae; genus Geodermatophilus; species Geodermatophilus sp. SYSU D01176. The sequence continues at coordinate 6,821 of NZ_JBJGYN010000031.1, forward strand.
CCGCGAGCAGCTCGGGGACGAGCCAACCGAGGTCGCCGAAGCGGTCGTGCAGCGTCCCGGGGAGGTCGGCACCGGCCTCACCCCCGCCGTCGGGTGACCGGTGCACGAGGAAGGCGGCGGTGCGCCCCTCGTCCACGGGGTAGACCGCCACCATGCGTCCGGGTGCGGTGAGCGTGACGAAGTCCTCGCGGCGGACCCCGCGCAGGCTGCCGTCCAGGAGCCAGGCCCAGACGGCGTGGCCGAGGTCGCGGGTGCTCCACTCGTCCGGCTCCAGCAGGTCCTTGCGCACCCGCGAGTGGACCCCGTCGGCGCCGAGGACGACGTCCCACTCCTCCTCGGCGCCGTCGGCGCAGCGCACGAGGACCGGGCTCCCGTCCGCCGCGGCCGGCTGCACGCCGGTCACCTTGCGCCCGTGGGACAGCCGGACGCCGGCGTCCAGCGCCGCGGAGTACAGCTCTGCCTCCAGGTCGCCGCGCAGGAAGTTGTGGTGCCGCCCGCCGAAGGCGCGGCGGCGCAGCGCCGGATAGCCGACGGCCACCCGCGGTCGACCGGAGCCGTCGACGAACACCAGCCGCTCGATCGGCGCGTGGATGCGCTCCAGTGCGGGGCGCAGCCCCAGGCGGTCGGCCGCGTCGAGGCCGGGACCGAAGAAGTCGATCATGTAGCCGCCGCCTCGGGGCCGGGGCGCGGCCTCCGCCACCGTCGGCGATCCACCGAGCTGACGCAGTCGCAGGGCGGCCGACAGCCCGGCGATGCCGGCTCCGACGACGAGGACCCGCATGCCGCACCCCTCCCCCGCCACGCGGGACGGAGGACGGAGCGCCGTGCCGCACGGTGTGACCTGGCAGACGTCGGAGGCGGTGACGGGGTTCCCGGGACGCGGCGAGGGCCCCGGGCGGATCGCCCGGGGCCCTCGAGGCGCTGGAGCCGTCCCCCTGCAGGGTCCCGCGCCGAGCCGGCGAGGCGTGGGGGCAGAGGGGTTCCTCCTCAGGCGGCGCGGAGCACGGCCTCGATCTCGAGCTCGACGGTGATCTTGTCGCCGACGACGACGCCGCCGCCGTCCATCGGCATGTCGATGTCGACGCCGAACTCCTTGCGGGAGATCTCGGTCTTGGCCGAGAAGCCGGCACGGAAGCCGCCGTAGGCGTCGGGGCCGAAGCCGTTGAGCTCGAGGGCGAGCTCGACCGGCTTGGTGATGCCCTTGATGGTCAGGTCGCCGACGACGGTCCAGTCGGCACCGTCGGTGCGGACCTCGGTCGAGCGGAAGGTCATGTGGGTGTGGTTGCCCACGTCGAAGAAGTCGGCGGAGCGGATGTGCGCGTCGCGCTGCTCCTGCCGGGTGTCGATCGAGTCCATGTCGATCGTGGCGGTCACGGTGGACTGCGCCGGGTCCTCGGCGGTGACGATCTCGCCGGCGAACTTGGTGAAGTACCCGCGGACCTTGCTGACCATCATGTGGCGGACGGAGAAGCCGACCGTCGAGTGGCTGGCGTCGATGTCCCAGGTGCCGACGACGTAGCCGGGGATCTGCGTGGCGGTGGTCATGGTGTGCCTCCAGGTGGTTGAGCGTTTGACTTTCTGCTCGCCCCAGCATAGTTGAGGGTTCATCTATTCCGCCAGTACCCTGGAGGACATGACCGCCGACGTGTCGCTCGTCCCCGGCAACCCGGGCTCGTCCCCCGGGGAGCCGCGCTGGCTCGACGCCGAGGAGCAGCACGCCTGGCGCGCCTGGCTCTACAGCAGCCAGCTGCTGCAGGACCGCCTCGACCGGGAGCTCACCCACGCGACCGGCATCTCGCACGCCTACTACGAGATCCTCGTCGCCCTGTCCGAGACCGAGGGCCGCATGATGCGGATGAGCGAGCTCGCCGACCGCTGCCTGTCCTCACGGAGTCGCCTGTCGCACGCGGTCTCGCGGCTGGAGGAGCGCGGCTGGGTGCGCCGGCAGGTCTGCCCGGACGACGGCCGCGGCCAGCTCGCCGTCCTCACCGACGACGGGTTCGCGGCCCTGGAGGCGGCGGCCCCGGTCCACGTCGAGGGCGTGCGCACCCACCTGTTCGACCAGCTCTCCCCCGAGCAGGTCGCGGCGATGCGCGACATCGGCGAGACGCTGCTGCGCCACCTCGGCCCCCGCTGAGCGGAGACCCCGCAGACGATCATGGCGCCGTGACCAGGCCCGGAGCTCAGGACGTGGTCACGGCGCCATGATCGCCGCCGGAGAGCGCTAGACGGTGCAGCCGTCGGGGCCGCAGACCTCGCCGCCGCTGATCACCGGGATGAGCGGCGTGCGCTCGGCCCAGGCCCGCTCGAGCACCTGCAGCAGCGCGTCGGCCGGCTGGGCGCCGTTGACGCCGTACCTGCGGTCCACGACGAAGAACGGCACGCCGCTGATGCCCAGCGCCTGGGCCTCGGCCTCGTCGGCCCGCACCGCGCCGGCGTAGCGCTGGTCCTCCAGCGCCGCCCGCACCTCGTCGGCGTCCAGGCCGGCCTCGGCGGCCAGCCGGACCAGCGTCGCGCGGTCACCGACCGCCTCGCCCTCGCTGAAGTAGGCGGTCAGCAGCCGCTCCTTCACCGCGTCCTGCACCCCGCGCTCACCGGCCAGGTGGATGACCTGGTGGGCGTCGAAGGTGTTGGCGCGCACCGCCCGGTCGAACCGGAAGTCCAGCCCCTCGGCGGCGGCCTGCTGGGTCATGTGGTCGGTCATCTGCTGCGCGCCGAGCACCGAGGTGCCGTACTTCCTCGCCAGCCGCTCGGCGTACTCGGTCGGCGAGACGTCCTCGCCCGCCGCGGCCGAGGGCGCGCCCGGGTCGAGCTCGAAGGACTTCCACTCCACCTCGACGGCGTCCCGGTGCGCGAACCGCTCCAGGGCGGCCTCGAACCGGCGCTTGCCGATGTGGCACCAGGGACAGACGACGTCGGACCAGATCTCCACCTTCACGCCCGGCCGAACGCCCCTGGTGCCACGCGGCATTCCGCCCGGTTCAGTCCTCGAGCAGGTCCCGGGAGACGACGCCGGTGTCGGGGTTGTCGGTGAACACCCCGTCGATGCCGGTCTCCCAGAACACGAGCTGCTCCTCGATCGCCCGGCCGTAGTCGCCGGGGTCCTCGCCGGCGTCCCGCAGGTCGGCGGGCAGGAACTCGTTCTCGTTGCGGAAGGTGTACGGGTGCACGAGCAGGTCTGCGGCGTGCGCGTCGGCCACGAGGGACGTCGGCTCGCCGAGGGTGCCGTCGGCCTCCCGCGGGATGACCTGCCCCTTCTCCGGGCCCACCCCGTCGGCGTACTGCGCGATCTCCGCCAGCCCCTCGGCCGAGGAGAGCTCGGCGTAGGTGCGCGGGTCGCCGGCGGCCACCAGGTCGGCCGGCGCACCGGTCGCGGAGAGCAGCTGGACGAGGGGGACGTCGACCGTCTCGTCGAGCTCGCGCAGGTTGGCGGTCTCGAAGGACTGCAGGAACACCGGCGAGTCGCGGCGGTCCAGCCCGGCCTCCTCCAGGTCCTCGACCAGCGGCTCCTCGAGGGAGAGGTCGATCGAGTCGAAGTAGGTCGGGTGCTTGGTCTCGATGTAGACGCCGACCTCCCGGCGCAGCTCGCGGCTGAGCTCCTCGCGCAGCTCGAGCACCTCGTCGAGGGTCGGCACCTGGTAGAGGCCGTCGTAGACGGTGTTCTCCTCGCGGAGGTCGGGCAGCCGCTCGACCGCCCGGAGGCTCCGCAGCTCCTCCAGCGTGAAGTCCTCGGTGAACCAGCCGGTCAGCTCCACCCCGTCGATCACCCTGGTGGTGCGCCGGTCGGCGTACTCGGGCCGCTCGGCGACGTCCGTCGTCCCGGAGATCTCGTTCTCGTGCCGGGCCACCAGGACGCCGTCGGAGGTGCTGACGACGTCGGGCTCGATGTAGTCCGCACCCATCCGGGCGGCCAGCTCGTAGGCCCCCAGCGTGTGCTCGGGCCGATAGCCGGAGGCCCCGCGGTGGCCGATGACGAGCAGCTCGTCGGCGCCGGGGCCGGTCTCCTCCCGCTCCGGAGCGGCGGCGGCCGGCCCGGCCAGCAGCAGCGGGACGGTCATGGCGGTCGCGGTGAGCAGCGCGGTGCGGCGGTGGGCAGCTCGCATGGGTTCTCTCCCCGGGGCTCGGACGGCGACCCTCGCCGTCGGCCCCCGGACGATCCGAGCCCGGGAACGTGGACGGGAAGGGGCGCTCGCGCGGCGAGGAGGCGAAACGCCGGGGGCGGGTGGCGGTCGGAGCTGCGCGTGCCGATCCGGTCACCCGAGCGCGGGGCTCAGCCCTGCCAGACCTCGGTGACCTCCGCGACGACTCCGGCGGCCTGCCCGCGGCCGGCGCGCGCCGAGCCCGCGCGGGCGGCGGGGTCGAGCACGTTGCGGCCGATGGCGCGGCGGCTGGCCGCGTCCGGGGCGACGACGGCGACCCGCGCGACCATGCCGGTGACCTGCGCGTCGACGCTGGCCAGCGGCCCGACGCCGCGCGGGACGGGCGCGAGGACGACGACGCGGTCGTACCCCTCGGCGAGGTCGGCGTTGGCCGCCGAGCGCATGCCGCCGTCGACGTAGCGGCGGCCGTCGATGGTCACCGGCGGGTACACGCCCGGGACGGCGCAGCTGGCGGCCACCGCCTGCAGCAGCGGCACGCCGGAGGAGCGGTCGAGGACGCGGAACTCGCCGGTAGCCGCGTCGACGGCGGTGATGCGCAGGTCGCGGTCGGGCCACTCCCGGCTGACCACACGCGAGCCGATGACGTCGAGCCGCTCCCGCTCGGTCGGGGTCAGCCCGGCCTGCTCCGCCGCGAGCGCCAGCGCGCCGACCCGCCGGCGGAACCCGACGTCGTCCCCTCGGCTGCGCAGCACCCGCCCAGGCGTAGCGGGCCAGCGCGGCGCGGGTCATCCGGGCCGCGGTCTCGCCGGTGGGCGGCTCGAGCTGGCGGGCGAACAGCGCCTCGAGGTCCGCGCCGCTGGTGAGCTGCGCGCCGACCACCGAGCCCGCCGAGGTGCCCACCACGAGGTCGGCGCCGGCGAGGTCGACACCGGCCTCGGCGAGGCCGGCGAGGACGCCGATCTCCCACGCGATGCCGGTGATGCCGCCACCGCCGAGGACGAGGGCCGTCCGCTGGTCGCTCATCGGGCCATCCTCACCCGCAGTCGGCCCTCGGCACGGGTGGTGACGTACGCCCCGCTGAGCGCCCCGCCGAGGACGGACCCGGATGACGGCCAGGCCGGGCGCTCCGACCCCGGCCGCGCACAGCCGGCCGCCCGGCCCGCCGCGGTCCCGGGACCACCCGGGGGTCCCGGTCGGCTCCACCCTGCGGGCGGCGGTGCGCCGCTGGGGCGCCAGGTGGCCGACCTCGTGGCGGACCCCGACGTCGCGGTCTGGGACCGGCCGTTCGGGTGCTCGAGCGGGAGCGCGCCGCGCGGGGGCGGGCCGCCGTCACCGGGGGCTGAGCCCCGTGACCGCCGCCGCACCCGTCCGCTCACCCGGACGGGTGCGGCGGTGCAGGCAGGATCGCGGAGCGCTCACTATCGTCCGGCGGGTGGCGAGCGAGATCGAGGCGGGCACCGAACACACCGGCGTGCAGCTCGCGCACGTCGAGGCGACGCCGACCCGACAGGTCTCCCAGCGGCTGCTGTTCGCCTTGTTCGTCTTCGTCGTCACCGTGGCGCTGGTCTACGCCGACCGGGACGGGTACCGCGATGGCGACGACGTCGGCGCGATCACGCTGCTCGACGCCGCTTACTACGCGACCGTCACGCTCTCCACCACCGGGTACGGCGACATCACGCCGGTCACCGACCAGGCCCGGCTGATCAACTTCCTGGTCATCACGCCGCTGCGCGTGCTGTTCCTCATCGTCCTCATCGGAACCACCCTGGAGGCGCTGACCGCGCGCTCCCGGGAGGAGTTCCGCATCCGCCGCTGGAGGTCCCGCGTGCGCCAGCACGTCATCGTGTGCGGCTACGGCACCAAGGGCCGCAGCGCCATCCGTTCCCTGCAGGCCAACGGCACCCCGCTGGAGCAGATCGTCGTCGTCGACCCCGAACCCCGGGCGATCGACGAGGCCAACTCGGTGGGGCTGCACGGGATCGTCGGGGACGCCGGGCGCACCGACGTCCTCCGCCGGGCCCACGTCGAGCGCGCCCGTGCCGTGATCGTCGCCGCCAACCGGGACGACGCGTCGGTGCTCATCACGCTCACCGTGCGCCAGCTCAACCCCAGCGTGCCGATCACCACGTCGGTGCGCGAGGAGGAGAACGCCAACCTGCTCCGCCAGTCCGGGGCGGACACGGTCATCACCACCTCGGCGACCTCCGGCCGGCTGCTGGGGCTGTCCACGGACGCGCCGCGAGTGGTGGCCACGGTGGAGGACCTGGTCACCGGCGGCCACGGGTTGGACCTCCAGCAGCGCCGGGTCACGGCCGGGGAGGTCGGCCTCGGGCCACGGCAGCTGCGCGACATCGTGCTGTCGGTGACCCGCGGCGGGCGCACGCTCCGGTTCGACGACCCGCTCATCGGCACGCTGGAGCCCGAGGACGTGCTCGTCGTCGTGCGCTCGCACCCCCCGGGCGGGGCGGTCGCCGCGAGCTGACGGCGGTGACGAGAGCGCGCTGGGCGACCGTCGTCCCCACGTGCCGGCCGAACAGGTCGCGCAGCCGCTCGCGCTCGGCCAGGCCGGCGACCATCGAGTTGAGACCCGCCTGCAGCAGCCCGATCTCGCCGGCGTCGTCGACCGGCACGCGGACGTCGTGGTCACCCCGGCCGACCCGCTGCACCGCGCGGCGCAGGTCGTGCAGCGGCGCGCCCACCGAGCGCCCGGCCAGCAGGGTGGCGAGGAGTCCGACCAGCAGGGCGGCCACGACGAGGAACACGACCGCCGCCTCGTCGGGCCCCTGCGGGCTGCTCGGGTCGAGGAAGAGCAGGGCCAGGCCGGTGAGCGGGACGCCGCTGGTCAGCCCCCAGGTCAGGAGCAGCCGGACGCGGACGCGAGGCTCAGCTTGCCCACCGGCGGGTGGGCCTCCAGCGCCCGGGCGGTGACCTCGCGGCCGATCCGCAGGGCCAGCAGGTAGGTGACGCCGGCGGTGACCACGCCGCCGAGCAGCGCGGCCAGGCCGATGCGCAGCCCGACCAGCGGGAACGGCGAGACGACGGCGCCGACGACGCCGACCAGCAGCGCCCGCCGAGCCAGGTCCACGCGGCGACCAGGGCGATGTCGACGGGCAGCCGCAGGGCGCGGGCGGCCTCCGCCGGGGTGGGACGGCGACCGGCCGCCAGCCAGGCCGCGGTCGGCCGTTGCAGCCGCAGGCCGGCGAGGACCCCGAGCGGCAGCGCCACCGCCAGGTAGGCCGGGGCGGTCAGCACGATGACGGCGCGACCGCCCGCGGGGTCGTGCGCACCGGCGGACAGGCCGATCAGCAGCAGCGCGACCGTGCCGACGCCGACCAGGTTGGCGACCACGACGAGCACCACGATGACCGGCACGGCGCCCGTCCGGTGGGTGCCCACTCCAGCGCCGCGTCGAGCCGGCGGGCCCGCCGTCGGCACCCTCCTCATGGACGCCGGTGCGGGGGCCGGGTCGTCGCGCACGGCTCCCATGGTCACCGAGGCGCCCGCGCCTGCCCGCGGCCGGGCCTCAGACAAGGAGGGCCTCCAGGGCGTCAGACTGCTGCACCAGGTCGGCCGCTGTGGTCAGCCAGCCGGCGACCAGCAACAACGGCCACGCCTGCTCGTCGTCCAGCGATGCCGTCGTCGCCACCAGTGAGGCCTGGGCCACGGCCCTGCACGCCATGTTCCGCATGACGGCTCCTTCCCTCGGGTGCCAGGACGGTCGGCACCGCGGGCGCCCGGGTCCAGCCGTGCAACACGAACGTCACTCCGAGGGGGTGGGCGGCGCACCGCTGCGGGCGACCGCCTCGCGCCCCGCACCCCCCGGATTGGCGGGCGCGGGGCCCGCTCTGCCGGGGAGAGACTGCCCGGGCCAGCAGCGGTCGGGTCACGGGGGACGGTCACATGTCGGAGGAGTCCGCAGCCGGGAGGAGGCACCGGCACGGGTCGGGCCTGTGGCAGGGCGCGGCCGTGGTGGTCGCCGCCGCCACCCTGATGGCGAGCTCGCCGGTGGACGCGGCCGATCGGCCCGCCGCGAGCACCGAGCAGGAGCCGCCGGCCCGGTTCGAGGCGTTCGCCCACCGAGCCGACGACGCCGCCCTCCCGTCCGCCGCCCCCGGCACGACCGCATCGACCGCACCGACCGGCTCGCCGTCTCCGTCGTCACCCTCGTCGTCGGGCGCGGCGGCGGCCGCGACGGGCCTGGCAGCCGGCGGGATCCCGTCGGTCGCCAAGGCGGCCTACGACGCCGCAGCCGCGGTGGCGCCGGCCGACTGCGGCATCGCGTGGTCGCTGATCGCCGCCATCGGACGCGTCGAGTCCGACCACGGCCGCTTCGCCGGAGCCGTGCTGCAGACCGACGGGCGGTCGGCACCGCGGATCATCGGGATCCCGCTGGACGGCACCGGCACCGCGCTGATCAGGGACACCGACGGCGGACGCCTCGACGGTGACACCGTCCACGACCGCGCCGTCGGCCCGATGCAGTTCATCCCGTCCACCTGGGCGCGCTACGCCAGCGACGGGGACGGCGACGGCAGCAGCGACCCCTTCGACATCCACGACGCCGCCCGGGCGACCGGCCGGTACCTCTGCGGAGCCGGCGGCGACCTCACCACCGTGGGCGGGCAGCGGCGCGCCGTCCTGGCGTACAACCACTCGCACGAGTACGTGGCGACGGTCCTGACCCTCGCGGCGCGGTACGCCGGGACGCCGGCCCCCGTCGTGCCGACCGAGGCGGTGCCCCCGCCGTCGGCCCCACCGGCGAACCCTGGCCCGCCGCTGGCGGTGCAGCCGGCCGCGACCCCGGCGTCGTCCGCCCCGCCGTCGACGGTCGCCGCGTCGCCCAGCACTCCGCCGACGACCACGACCCCGCCGACGACGACTCCCCCGACGGTCACGACGCCGCCGGCCACGACCCCGCCGGTGACCACGCCGACGGTCACCACGCCGCCCAGCACGACGACCCCGCCGACCACCGCGACCCCGCCGACCACCACTCCGCCGACGGTCACCGCACCGCCGACCAGCACTCCGCCGAGCACCACGGCTCCGCCGACGACGACTCCCCCGACGACCACGACTCCGCCGACCACCACCCCGCCGACGGTCACCGCACCGCCGACGACGACCCCGCCGACGGTCACCGCACCGCCGGCGACGCCCGCGCCGGCCCCGACGTCCGGGTGCACGACCCCGGCGGTCGCGTCGCTCGGCGCGGTCGACATCCGCGACGGCTCCGCGGACCCGTCCGTGGCGACCGCCGTCGGTGCGCGCGTGACAGAGGCCGGCGGCACGGTCGGCGCCGTCAGCACCACCCAGGACGCCACCTCCGCCGTCCTCCACCCGGACGGCCAGGGCGAAGTGGCGGCGGCGCTGGCCGACGCGCTCGGCCTGACCGGCACCGCGCAGGCCGCGACGGTCGACCGGACCACCGTGGTCATCGGCGCCGGGGACGCCGCCCGGCTCGGCTGCGCCTGATCCCTGCAGTCAGGCGGCCGTGTCGGGTCCTTCCAGCAGGGTCCGCAACCGGGCGAGGTCGGCGCGGTTGGCCCGGCGGACGGCGGTCGCCATGAAGGGGGCCACCCACCGGGAGAAGCCGTGTGGCCGACCGCGGTTGCGCAGTTCCATCCGGGTCCGGCCCTCCCCCAGCGCCTCCCAGGTGTAGGTCGTCTCCATCGGGAAGGGCCCCTGCGCCGTCCGCATGACCAGTCGCTCGCCCGGCACGAGCTCGGTGACCTCGTAGGTGTAGGCGAGTCGACGCCCCAGGAAACGGGCGACGAAGTCCATCCGGGAACCGACCGCAACCGGCGGTGCCGTCCGCCAGTCGACCGAGTCGATGTTGGCGTACCACTCCGGTGCGTTCGCCGGGTCTCCGGCGTACGCGGCCACCTCCGCCCGCGGACGATCGATCACCGTCTCGGTGCGGACGTCCACGTCCCTGCCCACGCCGTGCATCGTCCCGCGGCGGCGGACGACGCGCGAGGCTGGGCCGGGTCACCGGCTCCGATGGCAGGGCGGGGGCGTCGCCCGCGGAGCGGGCACCTCACGGCCCGCCCGAACCGCGCGCCAGCACGCACGACGACGAATGCCCCGGACCATCCGGCCCCGGGAGCTCCGCGCGATCCGCGGACTTCTCGAGGTGGCGTCTCCCCCGAGATGGAGACCCCCGGGCCACGACGTCGTCGTGGATGTCTCGGACACCATCCACTCAACCGGATCTGTTCGGCTCGCCGGCTGTGCCCTATGGTTCCGCCATGTCCCGCCAGCAGCTCACCACGACGCCGGATCGTCTCCGGCGCTAGCTGCTGCATCGCAAGCAACCACTCAGCCCCGGAGCACCGCTCCGGGGCTGAGTCGTCCCGAGGCTGGGCTCCGGTGGCACGACCACGGAGGAGCCACCGTGACCAGTCATCCGGAGCTGGGAGGTCCGGCGCCGGACCACCGGGACCTGAACGCCGACATGTCCGTCTTCGCGACCGATCCGATGATCGGCGCCGGGTTGCCGCTGTGGCTGCCCGCGGGCGCCGTCATCCGGCAGGAACTGGAGCACCTCGCCCGGGAGATCGCCCAGCACGACGGCTGCCTACCGGTCTACTCCCCGGTGCTGGGCAAGCGTGCGCTCTACGAGCGGTCCGGGCACTGGGAGAAGTTCAGCGAGGACATGTTCCCTCCCATCCACCTCGGCGGGGACCAGCTGGTGCTGCGCCCGGCCAACTGCCCGCACCACGCGATGATCTACGCCGCGGAACCGCGCTCGTACCGGCAGCTGCCCATCCGGCTCAACGAGCTGGCGTCGATGTTCCGGGCCGAACGGTCCGGGGTCGTGAGCGGTCTGAGCCGGGTCCGGCAGATATCGCTGGACGACACCCACGTGTTCTGCCGTCCCGACCAGACCACCGCCGAGGTCGCCCGGGCGCTGCGCTCGGCGCTGCGGGCCCAGGGGCTACTGGGCCTGCCGGTCGCCCACGTCCGGCTGTCCCGCCGCGACACCAGCGACGGCTACCTGGGGTCGGCCGCGCAGTGGCAGGACGCGGAGGACGCCCTGCGCTCAGCGGCCGCGGAGGTGCTGGGCGCGGACGGGCCCCCACTGGTGGAAGCCGTCGGCGAGGCTGCCTTCTACGGTCCCAAGCTCGATCTGCAGATGCGGGACCGGCGCGGTCACGAGGAGACCATCGCCACCGTCCAGCTGGACTTCAACCAGCCCGAGCGGTTCGACCTGACCTACGACGCCGCGGACGGGACCCGCCAACGCGTCGTGATGATCCACCGAGGCACCGTCGGCGCGATGGAGCGCGTCGTCGCCGCGCTCCTCGAGCGCTACTCGGGTCGGCTGCCGCTGTGGCTGGCACCTGTCCAGGTCTGCGTCCTGCCGATCAGTGCTGCCCAGGACGACTACGCCGGCGCGCTGGTCCACGATCTGTGCGCCGCCGGGCTGCGCGCGCGACTGGACACCGACGGCTCCCTGGGGGCGCGCATCCGTGCCAGCCGCCGGCGCCGGGACAACGTCATCGCGGTCACCGGACCCGCCGAGGCCGGCGCCGATCTGGTCCACGTCACCGACCCGACCACCGAGTTCACCGGGCCGGTCGCGCGGGCCACCTTCGTGGCGACCGTCCGCGGCGCCCATGCCACTCGCGCTCGCCGCGTCGCCTGGCCCGCCCTCGACACGGACCACCCAGCGGGCCGACCGTGAGCACACCTCGAGACACACGCGGGGCCCGGTCGTCCTACCGGGCCCCACGTGGTCGAGCTGCAGGTTCCCCCAACCTGGGTCTCGGGGAGAGATCCCAGGCTTCCGGGGAAGACGTCGGGGTGGGGTGGGATCCCGGCGAGAAAGCGAACATGCAGTTCAACAGCTGGGTCTCACCAGGATGCTCACTCGGTTGCACACGCGCGGTTCGGGGTCTGCACACGTAGCCCCGCCTCCCCGAAGCCATGCACCCGGGTGATTGCGATCGATGGAGCGACACATTCCCGAGCCCTGCCGGTCACCTCGCCCCCAGCTCACGCCGGCCGGATGTTGTGGTTGAGGTGGAAGGCGTTGTCCGGGTCGTACTTCCCCTTGACCGCGGCCAGACGAACGTAGTTCTCCGCCCCCAGTCCGGCGACCACGCGATCGTGACCTTCATCGCCGATGAAGTTCAGGTACACCGCGCCGCTGGTCCAGGGCCGCAGCTCGGCCCGCAGGCCACGCGCCCAGCGCCTGCCGCGTTCGTCCTCGGCAGGGTCTGCCCACATGCCGAAGGGAAAGATGTGCCACCGCGCCCGGCGCCACGGGACGGGGTAGTCCGACGGCCCACGGGCGACCGCGCCACCGAGGGGAACCAGCACCTGCTCGGACGGCGACGGCACGATCATGTCCTCGGCGCTCTCGCAGAACCGCTCGATCACCGCATCCGGGAGCGCGTCGAGGTAGTCGGCTGACCAGTAGTTCCGGTAGCCGGGAGGGTCGTCCAGCATGTGTTGCAGCTCGACATAGGGCACCTCGACGACGTGCCGACCGCCGGGGCGGAGTTCGAGCATGGGGCCGATCAGCTGGCGGGTATCCGCTTCGGGGCCCACGTGGACGACCACGGCTGTGCACACCCGCTTGCCGACGAGCTGGGGAGGCGCGAAGGGCTTGTCCGGCGCGGTGTTGAACTTGATGACCCCGCTGACCTCGTCGGGCGCGGACTCGAGGAGATCGCGGTAGGCCGCGATCACCTCGGGGCCGGCGGCGGGGTCCCACAGCAGGAGGGCGGCGGTCATGGCACCCACCGTGTGCAGCCGATACGTGAGAGAGGTCGCAACGCCGAAGTTGCCACCTCCCCCGTGCAGCGCCCAGAACAGATCCGGGTCCTCGTCCGCCGCGGCCCGGACCACCGTGCCGTCCGCAGTCACCAGCTCGACGGCGATCAGGTTGTCGCAGGCGAGGCCGAAGCTGCGGTCCAGCCATCCGGTGCCACCCCCCAGGGTCAGGCCGCCGACGCCGGTCGTGGACACGCGGCCGCCGGTGGTCGCGAGGCCATGCGGAGCCGTGGCCGTGTCGAGGTCCCGCATGGTGGCCCCACCGCCGACCGTGGCGGTGCCCGCGTCGGCGTCGACATCGACCGTGCGCATACGCCGCAGGTCGATCACGAGGCCGCCGTCGGAGAGGGCGGTACCGGCCACGCCGTGCCCACCGCCGCGGACGGCGATCTCCAACCCGGTCTCGCGGCCGAACCTGACGGCGCGCACGACGTCGCCGATGGTCTGGCACTGGGCGATGACACGGGGGCGCCTGTCGATCGCGGTGTTGAACAGGACCCGGGCCTCGTCGTAGCCCGCGTCACCGGGTACGAGGATCCGTCCCGCGAAACGGGTGCGCAGTTCTCTCACTGCCAGCGCGTGCGACGTCATTGCTCCTCACCTCGACCGTGGATCACTGTCGCCTGCGGGTCAGGCTGTGCTCCGGTGCTGTCATCTCGCTGTCATCCGGCGGGCGATCGGCGGCATGCTGATCTCGTGCGGTACCGGGTGCTGGGGCCGCTCGAGGTGGCCGACTCCCGCGGAGGTTCGCTGTCCCTTTCCGGGTCGCGGCAGCGCGCGCTGGTCGCCGTTCTGCTGGCACACGACGGCCACGTGGTTCCGGCGGACCGGCTGGCCCACAGCATCTGGGGCGAGCAGCAGCCCGCGGATCCGGTCGCGGCGCTGCAGTCCCAGGTGTCCCGGCTGCGCACCCGGCTGGGCCACGGCGCGCTGCTGGAGACGGCCGGCCGGGGATACCGACTGCGCCATGCCCCGCACGACCTCGATGCGGCGATCTTCGAGCGCCGGCTCGCCGAGGCGCGGGGGGCGGTGGACCCCGGTCAGGCTCTGCGGCTGCTCGATTCCGCCCTGTCGCTGTGGCGTGGTCCCGCCTACCAGGACCACAGAGACGACCTCGACGTGCGCATCGCCGCCGACCGACTCGACGACCTGCGGGAGATTGCGCGCGAGGATCGGGCCGCTGCACTGCTCGCTCTCGGCCGCAGCGACGAGGCGGTAGCCCAGGCGTCGTCGCTTCTCACGGAGCACCCGCTGCGTGAACGAGCGGTCGCGACCCTGGTCGAGGCCTGCTGTGGGGCCGGGCGCTTGGCAGAGGCGCTCGCCGCCTACGAGTCGTATCGCGCCACGCTGGCCGAGGAACTCGGCCTGGATCCCGGTGAGGATCTACGCCGCCTGCACCTCCGCGTCCTGCGCGGCGAGCCGGACCCGACACGCCGACGAGCCACCGTGCCCCGACCCGTGACGTCGTACGTCGACCGGGACGACGAGGTGAACGCTGTCGCAAGGGCCGTCCGGGACATGCGCGAGGCCACCCTCACCGGGCCCGGCGGCGTCGGAAAGACCCGGCTGGCCATCGAGGTGGCGGCCCGGCTGGGTGAGTTCCCGGACGGCGCGTGGTTCTGCGATCTCGCGGCCGTCTCCGACGCGGCAGCAGTCCCCGCAGCGGTGGCCTCGATCCTCGCGATCCAGCGCCTGCACGGACGCTCGATCAGCGACCGCCTTGTCGAGGTGCTCGACGGACGGCGGGCGCTGCTGGTCCTGGACAACTGCGAACACGTCCGGGAGGCGGCTGCAGGACTCGTGCACAGGATCGTCGAGCACACGGCAGACGTCCACGTGCTCGCCACCAGCCGTGAGCCGCTGGGAGTGCCGGGCGAGCACAGGATCCTCGTCGAGCCGCTGCCCGACGACAGCGCGGCACGGCTGTTCCACGACCGGGCAACCGCCGTGCGACCGGGGCTGCACCTGACCGCGGAGGATGTGCAGGCCGTGCGCCGGATCTGCCGAGAGGTCGACGGCCTGCCCTTGGCCGTGGAGCTCGCCGCCGCCCGTGCCGCTGCCCGGACGCCGTCCGAGATCGCCGCCGATCTCGAAGGCCGGGTCGACCAGCTCTCCGCACCGAGGTCCGGGCCCGCCACCACCGCTCGGTCGCGGCCTTCGTGGACTGGTCGCTGGACCGCCTACCCGAGCCGGAGCGAGATCTGGCCGAGCACCTAGCCGTGTTCGCGGGCGGCTGCACCGAAGAAGCGGCTTCCGCGGTGATCGGCCGGGACGTCGCCGGAACCACCGACCTGCTGGTCGCACTGGTGGACCGCTCCATCGTCACTCCCCGACATGTCGCCGGACGTACGCGCTATGGCGTGCTCGAACCGATACGGGCCCGCGCCGAGCACCGTCTCCGTGAACGTGGCCTGCTCGGCGACGCGCGCCACCAGCACGCGGAGTACTTCGTCCATCTCGCGGCCCGAGCCGGCCGTGGCCTGCGCACGAGCGAAGCGGCGCACTGGATCGACACGGTCGACCAAGAACTCCCGAACCTCCGGTCGGCCTGCTCGTGGTCCCTGGACTCCGACGACGGGGACACCGCTCTCCGTCTGCTCGCGCCTCTGTACCTGTATGCCTGGTCCCAGCTGCAGTCGGAGTTGTCCGAGTGGGCAGAGGCGGCCTGCTCCCGGCCCGCTGCGGCGGGGCATCCGGCGCTGCCGGCCGTCCTCGCACTCGCGGCACTGGGAGCTTGGCGACGGGGCGATCTTCCGCGAGCAGAGCAGCTGGCTCAGCAAGCCACCGTCGCAGCCGGACCTCCGGAGATGAGGGCTCTGGCCTTGCAGGCCTTCGCCGACATCCCCCTCATCGGAGGGCGACCGGTGGAAGCGACGGCCCGGTACCGGATGGCCAACGCCGTGGCTGCGGAAGCCGGGGACCGCTTCCTCGAGCTGCTGTCAGCAGCGGATGTCGCGCTGGCGCGGGGATACGCCGGCGATGACGACGCCGGGGCTGCCGCCGATGAGGTGTGTGCCCGGGCCGAACGGCTCGGCGCCCCGTGGATCGTGGCGTACGCCTGCTACAACGCAGGGGAGGTACATCTCGAGCGTTCCCCGGACAGAGCTCACCCGTTGCTGCGGCGAGCGGAGCAGCTGGCCCGCACCGCCGGGGACCGGTTCACCGCTGCTGCCGCAGGACTGTCGGCGACCTCGATCGAGGTGCGCACCAGGAACCCGGACACAGCATTGACCGACCTCGCAAGGCTCCTCGACGAGTGGCACCGCGCCGGCTCGTGGAACTCGACCTGGCTCACGATGCGGCTCTGCATCGATGTCCTCGTCAGGGTCGGAGAGCACGAGGTGGCGGCCCAACTCGTGGGTGCGCTTCGCGCATCCGCGACGGCCGGTCCGGTGTACGGCGCCGACGTCGAACGCCTCGCGCACGCCCAGACGACCATGCGCGAGGAACTGGGAGATACGACCTATGAGGCGTTGGTCCGCAGCGGCGCGACTCTGGGGGACGACGGCGCCGTGGCCCTCGCCCGACGCGAGCTCCGCGACCGGATGAGGTCCGCCTGATGGCCTCTTGGCCTCACCACGCGAAGAGGCCGGGGCCCGCCGCTGTGCGCGGCGGCCCCGGGCCTCATCTCGCCGTCTGAGGTCCCGGCATCTCGCCAGGACCCCGCGGTGAGATCCTGGCGAGATGAGAACTCGCAGGTAGCAGGGCCCGAATGCGGCACGTGCCATCTGTCCTGCACACGGAGCATCGCGAGTTCTCACACGGATCCGCGCAGATGGTGGTGTGCACGGCCCCGGGCCCGGTCTGGCCGGCACGACACCTCGGGGCCGCCCATGCACGAACGGCTCCTGCGTCAGACGGCGGGCGCGGAGGCGGTCGATCGGCGTGGGATCAGAGTCGGTGGCGCCACCCTGACCCGGTCGTGATCTCCCTGCGCCCCGGAGATGAGCAACTGGAGGGCTGCGCCGGCGATCTGGTCGAACGGCACTCGCACCGACGTGAGCGGAATGGGCAGGCGACTGACGATCGGGATGTCGTTGTAGCCGACGAGCGAGACGTCCTTGGGCACGGACAGTCCGAGGTTCTCGAACGCCGACAGAGCCCCGATCGCGGTGTTGTCGTTGACCGCGAAGACGGCGGTCGGCCGCGGATCCAGGCTCATCAAGGCACGGGCGGCGTCCGCGCCGGAGTCGATGCCGAAGGTCGACTCGACGACCCAGGACGACGCCACGTCCACGCCGGCCTCTGCCATGGCCTGCCGGTAGCCCTCCACCCGGCCGCGGGCGCTGGAGGCATAGCCGGGGCCGGCGATCAGGCCGATGCGCCGGTGCCCGAGGTCGAGCAGGTGCCGGGTGGCCAGGTAACCGCCGAGCCGGTCGTCGCCGACCGAGGCCAGGCTGTGCCCGTCGGTGCGCAGGGCCAGCACGTAGGGCACCCCGCGGGCGGCCAGTTGGCTGGGGAAGTCGTCGCCGAGGCGGGCGGTGGACAGGATCACCCCGTCGACGCGGCGCTGCAGCAGCGCCTCGACCGCGGTCCGCTCGGCATCGGGCTCGTCGCCGGTGGTGGCCACGATGGTGAAGTGGCCGGACCGCTGGCCGGCGTGGGCCAGCGCCTCGTACAGCATCGCCATGACGGTGTCGGTCAGCCGCGGCACCACCACCCCGATCGTCATCGTCTTGCCCCGCCGCAGGCTGGCCGCCGACGGGTCGCGGACGTAGCCGAGCTCGGCGGCCACCTGCCGCACGCGCTCGGCGGTGGCGCTCTCCGAGCGCGGCAGCCGTTCGTCGAGGATCCGGGAGACCGTGGACTTGGACACCCCGGCAGCGGCCGCCACGTCGAGCAGCGTCACCGGCGCGGAACGGGGACGAGTCTGGTGATCCTGAGCCACGAGTCCTCCTGTCACCTCAGCCTATGCCGGACGCTCCGTCTCGTCGGCCCGGGCGGCGCAGACCCGACGCGCGGGTCCGGCAGCGCCGCGGCCGGCCGCGGGCGACGCCGGCGAGTCCCCATCGTCGGTGACGAAGGGTCACCGTGACCCGCGATTTGTGTGCACCCAACCCGCAGGGGTTGACGGGCGTCACACCCGATGGTGCGATGGGAACGTTCCCGAGAACGATCCGGGAAACGAACCTACTCCATCCCCCAAGGAGCACCCCATGTCGGTCATGGACCTTCGCGGCCTCACCCCCGCCCCCGTCACCGCCTTCACCCGGGACGGCGACGTCGACCACGCCGCCAACGCCAAGCTGGCCCAGTGGCTCGTCTCCGTCGACGGCGTCAAGGGCCTCGTCCTGCTCGGGCACGCCGGTGAAGGCACCTACCTGACCCCCGACGAGCAGGTGGCGCTGATCCGCACGGTGGTCGAGGCCGTCGACGGCAAGGTGCCGGTCATCGCCGGCATCACCACCGAGGGCGACAAGACCGCCGCCGAGGAGGCCAAGCGGGCCGCCGACGCCGGCGCCACCGGCGCGCTGGTCTACCCGTCGCACGGCTGGCTGCGGTTCGGCTTCCAGCCCGGCGCCCCGCAGGGCCGGTACAAGGCCGTCCACGAGGCCTCGGGCCTGCAGTGCATCCTCTTCCAGTACCCGGACGTCACCAAGGCGTCCTACGACCTGGAGACCCAGCTGGAGATCGCCGGCCAGCCCGGCGTCGTCGCCACCAAGAACGGCGTGCGCAACATGCGCCGCTGGTACACCGAGATCCCGGTCCTGCGCCAGGAGTTCCCGGACCTGCAGATCCTCTCCTGCCACGACGAGTACCTGCTGCCGACGATGTTCGACGTCGACGGCCTGCTCGTCGGCTACGGCAACATGGCCCCCGAGCTGCTGGTCGAGCTGATCGCCGCGGGCAAGGCCCGGGACTACCCCAAGGCCCACGAGCTGCACGAGAAGCTGCTGCCGCTGACCAAGGCCGTCTACCACCGCGGCTCGCACATGGAGGGCACCGTCGCCCTCAAGCACGCGCTCGTCGCGCGAGGCGTGCTCGACCACGCCACCGTCCGCCCGCCGCTGCTGCCGCTCGCGCCCACGGCCGCCGACGAGATCCACCTGGCCCTCAAGCACGCCGGGCTGGTCTGAGCCACCCGGCACGCTCTGGCACGACGGGCTCTGGCCGGGGGACCCCCGGCTAGAGCCGGGCCGGATCGGTACACGCAGCCCATCCGGCCCCTCCCGCCCACCGGCGCGCTGGTAGCTGCCGCCGCAGTCCGGTGACACTGCAGTCCCCCGACGAACTCCGCGGCCGCGCCGCGGAGGGCGAGGAACGTGAAGCGACCATGTCCCAGTCGTCCGCCCCCGACCGCTCGACCGCGATCCCCACGCCCCCGGCCCCCCGACCGCGGCCCCCGGAGGCCGTCTCCCCCACCACGAGTCCCACGGCCGACGCGGTAGCTCCCGCCGTTGCCCCGACCGGCCGCCGGCGCAACAAGGTCCTGCACACCCTCGGCCTCATGGGGCCGGCGTTCATCGTCGGCGCCTGGCAGTTCGGGCCCGGCAACCTGGTGTCGGCCGTACAGGCCGGCAGCCGCTTCTACTACTCCCTGATCTGGGTCATCGCCCTGTCCACCGTGCTGATGCTGGCGTTCGCCGACATGAGCATCCGCGTCGGGATCAGTTCCCGCGGCTCGGTCGTGGAGACCATCAAGGAGACCCTCGGCCGCGCCACCGGCGTCGCCGCCGGGCTCGGCGTCTTCACCATCACCCTGATGTTCTCCGTCGGCAACGCCGTCGGCACCGGCCTGGGCCTCTCCCTCGTGCTCGGCGGCAACCCGGTGTGGTGGACCCTCGCCTGCACCGCGCTGGTGGCGGCGATCCTGTTCGCCCGCCAGGCCTACAAGGTCATCGAGAAGATCGTGCTGGCCATCGTCGCGACCATGGCCGCCTCCTTCATCGTCACCGCGATCATCACCCGACCCGACTGGGGCGATGCCGCGGCCGGGCTGCTGCCCACCGTCCCGGCCGGCGTCGGGCTGCTGCTGGTCGCCCTGGTGGGCACCAACTTCTCCCTCAACGCCGCCTTCTACGCCGGCTACGCCTCCCGCGAACGCGGCCTGCGCCGCGAGCAGTACCGCGAGACCACGCTGGCCGACACCATCCCCGGAATCGTGGCCCCGGGTGTCATGACCGCCCTGGTCATCGCCGCCGCCGCGGCCGTGCTCGGCGGCACCGGCGGCGAGGAGGGGGCGACCATCGCCCAGTTCTCCGGCGTCCTCGAGCCGCTCGCCGGCGAGGTCGGCCGCACCATCTTCGCCCTCGGCTTCACCGGCGCCGCGCTCTCGGCCATGATCGCCAACGCCACCGCCGGTGGAACGCTGCTCTCCGACGGGCTCGGCTGGGGCAACCGGGTCTCCTCCGGGCGGGTGCGGCTGGGCATCCTGGGCGTGCTCGCCTTCGGTGCCACGGTCACCGTCCTGGCCCAGGGCACATCGCCGGTCCAGCTGATCATCGTGGCGCAGGCGCTCACCGTGATCGTCGCCCCGATGCTCGGCGTGCTGCTGGTCATACTGGCCAACAACCGCCGGCTCATGGGCGACCTGCGCAACCGCTGGTGGCAGAACGTCGTCGCCGGTGTCGGGCTCGTGGCCATCCTCGCCACCTGCTACCAGCTGGTGGTCACCACCTTCTGAACCCCTCAACGGGGTCGGGAGAACTCCGGTCGCATCGCAGCTCCATCCGTCACACGAGCACGAGCGGGTCCACCCCTGTCCGGTGGGCCCGCTCGTGCTCGTGTGGTGCAACTGGTCGCCCAGTCGCGCGCCCCGCGGAGGGGCGCCGGAACGAGGCTGGGGCCGCCGCTGTCCGCGGCGGCCCCAGCCTTTTCGCCAACTAGGGTGCCGGCATTTCACCGGCACCCAGGGGTGGAGGTGGCGGGAATCGAACCCGCGTCCTACGACGCATCACCAGGGCTTCTCCGAGCGCAGTCCGCTCTGTCTCTGCTCGACCCCATCGATCTCACGGACAAGTCGATGTGACGGGCCCAGTCGCTGTTGGGTGTCCCGCGCGCGCCCGCGACCGGCACGCACGGTGAGTCATCTAGCTGATGCCAGGATCCGGGCCGATGACGAACCCGGGCTGACAGAGTCGCTCCGCTGCTTAGGCAGCGAGGGCGAACTCGCGCTGACTGGAGTCGGCGCTTGTGTTGTTTCCGACGCGTGGTTAACGAGCTCATCGTCGGCTTCCTCGGCTCGCTTCCCCTGGTCATCCGACCGCAGTCGAGACCATTCACCCCCTGTGTAGTTGTGCACCCATCGTAACCGGGGTGGCCAGCGGGTTGTTCCCGCGTCGCCGCGGCCGCGCCCCGGTCCCGCTCAGATCCAGTCGCGGCGCTTGAAGACGGCGTAGAGCACGAGGCTGACCCCCAGCATGAGGACCAGCGCCATCGGGTAGCCGTACGTCCAGCCCAGCTCGGGCATGACCTCGAAGTTCATCCCGTACACCGTCCCCACCAGGGTGGGTGCGAACAGGATGGCCGCCCACGCGGAGATCTTCTTGACCTCCTCACCCTGGGCGATCGAGGCCTCGGTCAGCTCGCGGATCTCCTCGTTCTGCCGCTGCGCCACGAGCGTCGCGTTCACGGTGAGGATGTCGCGCAGCTGCAGCCGGAAGGCCTCCACCCGCTCGTTGACCTGCACGACGTGGTCCTCGACGTCCCGCAGGTAGCTGCGCAGGTCCTCGTCAACGCCGTACTTGTCGAAGCCGGCGGCGATGGCGGCGAGGATGCCGGTCAGCGGCTGCGCCGCGCGCTGGAACTCCACGACCTCCTGCGACAGCTCGTAGATCCGCCGGGAGACGCCGGGGTCGCCGCGGAAGACCTCGGTCTCGATCTCGTCGATGTCGGTCGCCAGGCCCTCGACCACCGGCGCGTACCCGTCGACGACGGCATCGAGGATGGCGTACAGCACCGCCTCGCTGCCCTTCTCCAGCAGGTCCGGCTCGCTCTCCAGCCGCCGGCGCACCCGCGAGAGGTCCGGGGACTCGCTGTGCCGCACGGTGATGGCGAAGTTCGGGCCGAGGAACAGGTGCAGCTCGCCGAACTCCACCTCCTCGGCCGCGTCGAGGTACCGGGCGGCCTTGAGGACGACGAACAGCGTGCTGCCGTAGCGCTCGAACTTCGGCCGCTGGTGGGCCTTGATCGCGTCCTCGACCGCGAGCTCGGGGAGGTCGTACTGCTCGGCCAGCTCACCGAGCTCGGCGGGCTCGGGCCGGTAGAGGCCCAGCCACACCAGGCGGTCGGGGTCCTCGACCAGCCACTCGTGGCTCTCGGCGACGCTGTCCGGCGTCGCCACCCGCCGTCCCGACGAGTAGACGGCGTTGTCGACGATCAGCGACTGCCGCTGCCGCGCCGCCGGGGTCGGCGGCTGCGGCGCCGGCGCGAGGGTCAGCTCGGGCCGCGGCCGGCGGGTCAGGGTGGACAGGGCGGTGAGGGACGCGCGACGGCGGTCGACCACGACGGACTCCCGGGGAGACGCTGGAGCGGGGGGACTGCTCGGGAGTCCGCACCTGGTGGCCCGCTGCAGGGTCCCGCCGCGAGCTCGCGAGCGGCGGGGGCAGCGGGGTCCTTCACCAGGCGGTGCGGCCCCCGGTGCCGGTACTGGGCGGTTCGCTGGGCACGCGCAGCACCTCCCGTCGTCCGTGGGCCGGCCCGCTCGAGTGGGCCGTCGTCCATCGTGACACGCGCTGTCCACCCGGCTCCCCCGGCCGGGTGAACGTCTCAGCGGTCAGACGTTGAGGACGAGGTCGATGAGCACCGGCAGCATCACCACGATGAGCAGCGCGCCGAGGACGTCGAAGGAGATGCCCGACCGGATCATCTTGGTGATCGGCACGACGCCGGAGCCGTAGACGATCGCGTTCTGCGGCGTCGACACCGGCAGCATGAACCCGAAGGATGCCGCGAACGTGGCCGCGAGCGCGGGCATGAACGGGTTGATCCCCGCCGCCACGGCCACCGGGATGATGATCGGCACGACGACGGCGGCCGAGGCGGTGTTCGAGGTCGTCTCGGAGATGATGATGGCCAGGACCACCGCGAAGATCGTGATCGCGAAGGTGTTGGTCAGCCCGAGGGCATCGGCCGAGCCGTTGCCGATGGTCTCGGCCAGGCCGGTCTCGGCCAGCAGCGAGCCGAAGATGATCCCGGTGCCGAACAGCAGGATCGTGCCCCAGTCGATCTTCGCGGCGTCCGACCAGTTGAGGGTGAAGTCGCGGCGTCCCCAGTCGGTGGGCAGCAGGAACAGCAGTGAGGCGCCGAGGACGGCGACGATGCCCTCGTCCAGCCGGTTGCCCACCTCGGTGTAGAGGTCGGAGTCGGTGCCCGCGGTCAGCGCGATGACGCCGGGGAAGATCCACAGCGCCACCGTGACCCCGAAGGCGATGAGCGTGTTCTTCTCGGCCCGCGACATCGGGCCGAGTGCCTCGCGCTCCTGCTGCACGTACTCGTGCACGCCCTCGATCCGCTTGATCTCCGGGCGGTTGAGCAGCAGCAGCACCAGCACCAGGGCCACGAACATCAGCGCGCAGATGGGCAGGGCCATCAGCATCCACTGGAGGAAGCCGATCCGCTCCCCCGTCGCCTCCTCGATCAGGCCGCGGCCGATGAGGTTCGGGGGCGTGCCGACCGGGGTGATCAGCCCACCGACGCTCGCGCCGTAGGCCAGCATCAGCATCAGCGCGACGCCCACCCGCAGCCGCAGCGGGTCGAAGTCCGGCGCCACCAGCTCCTTGTCCTGCAGCAGCTTGGCGATCACCGACAGGATGCCGATCGCCGTGGGCAGCAGCATCGCGACCGTGGCGGTGTTGGACACGAACGCCGAGAGCAGGCAGGTGATCAGCCCGAACGCGATGATCACCCGGGCGGTGGAGCCGCCGACCCACCGCATCGACAGGATCGCCATCGCGAACCGCCGCGCGACGCCGTGCTTGAGCATCGCCTGGGCCAGGATGAACGCGCCAATGAAGGTGAAGACCGTCGTCGACCCGAGCGGGGCGACGGCGTCGTCGCCCGACACGACCCCGAGGACGGCGATCGCGCCGACCCCGATCAGGCCGCCGATCGGGATCGGCACCGGCTCGGTGATCCACAGGACGATGACGCCGAGCAGCACCGCGGCGAGCAGGTGCTGGTCTCGCGGCAGGTCCAGAGGCAGCAGCGCGAAGACGATCGTCACCGCAGGGGCGAGGAACAGCCCGACGGTGCGGCGCCCCTTCTCGAACCGCTCCTCGGCCGGGCTGAGTTGCTGCTCCCCCAGGCTGCGGTAGGTGGCGTGGCCGCGAAACGCGGCGTCGACGTCGGTCCGCCGCCCGGATCCGGGCCCCCGATCGGTGATGGCCATGACCCCTCCCCTGGAGTGTGATCCAGACCATAGGCAGCTGCCGGCTATCCGGCGACCTCTCCCGGTGGCGGCGGGACCTGCAGCGCGACGAGGAACCGGGACACCATCGCATAGCCCCCGACCAGCGCCGCCAGCTCCACGACCTGCCGGTCGTCGAGGTGGGACCGGAGGCCGGCGAACACCTCGTCGGGGACGGCGACCTCGCGCGTCGAGGCGTCGGTGAAGGCGAGGACGGCGGCCTGCACCGGCGTCCACACCGGCGCGGCGGCGGCATCGGGACGGCGCAGCGCCTGCAGCTGCGACCCGACCAGCCCGGCACGGCGGGCGACGGGCTCGTGCGAGACCCACTCGAAGGGCGCGTCGTTCAGCACCGCCACCCGCAGCACCACCAGCTCGCGCAGGTCGGCGGGCAGCGTCGTCGCCCCGCGCAGCGCGCCGAGCAGGGCGTTCCAGCCCTCGGCGACCGGCGGGCTGTGCAGCAGCAGCCGGTCCAGCGCGGACAGCCGCCCGCCGCGGCGGGCGCGCAGCAGCTCCGCCGTCGGCCCCTCCTCGGCCGCCTCGGGGAGCCGCGGACCCGGAGCGCTCACCGGGCGGAGAACAGTCCGGCCGGGTAGGCGCCGGCCGCGACGAGCCGGCCGGACAGCGCGCGGCCGAGCTCGACCACCCGGCCGGTCCGCTCCGGGCCCAGGTGCACCCAGGGGACCGCGGAGAGCTCGTCGGTGTCGGCCTCCAGCTGCGCCCGCAGCGCCCGGCCCGCCTCGGTCAGCGCGCCGTCGGCGACCAGGCCGCGCTCGGCGAGCCGCCCGGTGGCCGCGGCCCACTCCTCGTCGCTCCACCCCCGGGTCGCCTTGGCGGCGGCCTCGGTGAAGCCGCGGCCGGTCAGCGTGTGGGTGACCAGCCCCTCCAGGCCGGTCAGCCCCGCCCGGACCAGGCAGGCGATGTGCCCGTCGCCGCGGTGCTCGCGCAGCAGGGTGGCCCCGTGCCACAGCGCCAGCACGGGCTCCTCGGGCCAGGGCTGGTCGGCGTGCGCGGCGTAGAGCGGCCGCCCCTCCGGGGTGAGCGCGGTGCACGCCTCGCGCAGCAGGCCGGCGAGCTCCGCCACCTCCGGCGCGGCCACGGCATCCGCGCCCAGCAGCCGGGTCAGCGAGGCGCGGGCCCCGTCGAGGCGGGCGGCGAGCACCTGCTCCGGGGCGGCGAGCGTCCAGGCGCGCGGCACGTGCCGGGCCACCAGCGCGGGGGCGAAGTTCACGAACGTCGCGACGACGGTGCCGGGGCCGACCGCGCCCATCGCGGCCGCCCGCCCGGCGAAGTAGCACATCCGGCCGGGACGGAGGCCGACCGCGGTCAGGTACTCGTCCTGCTCGGGAGCGAAGTAGAGGTGGTTGTGCAGCGGCTCCACGGCGCGGTGCGCGCGGGCGACGTCGGGGGCGGGCTGATCGGCGCTGACCATGCGCCGGACACTAGCGACCGCCGTCCGGCGGCCCGAGCGAGCGCAGCCAGCGGCGCTGCCACGGCGTCTCCACCGCGCGCGGGTGGTACCGCTCGCGGACCCAGCGGACGGCCTCGTCGGCCGGCAGCCCGTCGAGGACGGCGAGCGCCGCCAGCGCGGTGCCGGTGCGCCCGACCCCGCCGCGGCAGGCCACCTCCACCCGCTCGCCGGCCCGCGCGCGGTCCAGCGCCTCGGTCAGCGCGGCGCGGACGTCGTCGGGGTCCGACGGCACCCCGAAGTCCGGCCAGCCCACCCGGCGCGCCGGCCACGGCGGCAGCGGGCCGCTGCCCAGGACCACCGTCCGGTCGGCCGGGGTCGCCGGGGCACCCAGCCGGCGGCCGCGGACCCGGACGCCGGAGGGCAGCGCGACCACGCCCGGGCCCTCCCAGCTCACGGCACCGGCGGGAGGGCGCGGGCCCACTGGACGCGGGTGCGCACCGGTGTGAAGCCCAGCCGCCGGTACAGGCCGAAGGCCCCCGTCGGGTTCTCGGTGTCGACCTGCAGCCCGGCGGTGTCGCAGCCGGCGGCGGCGCCGGCCTGCAGCGCGGCGACGATGGCGGCCGACGCGATGCCGCGCCCGCGGGCGGGCCGGCGCACGCCGATCTGCCCCAGGTGCGCCTGCCGGACGCCGGTCGCGCGGGTGTCGGCGTCGTACACGTAGGTCAGCACGTAGCCGGCCACCGCTCCGTCGACCAGGGCCAGCACCGACAGGTCGGGCCGGAAGGCGCGCTGCCCGGTGAACCAGGCCCGCCACGCCGTCTCGTCGCGCTCGGCCGAGCCGTGGTGGTCGGTGAAGGCCGCGTTGTGCGCCCGCCGCACCTCGTCGTCCCGGTCCTCGGTGTAGGGCACCAGGTCGACGCCGGGCACCGGCGGGACCTCCGGCAGCCCGGTCAGCGGGCGCTCCATGTCGGCGTACCAGCGCTCGGGCGCGAACCCGGCCCGGCGCACCAGCGACTCCAGCGTCCCCATGCCCGGGTACACCGAGACCGTCAGCAGTGCGGGCAGCGCGGGGTGGTCGCGCCGGTGGACCTCCGCCCCGCGGCGCAGCTGCCAGTCCAGCAGCGCCCGGCCGACGCCGCGCCCCCGCCGGTCGGGGTGCACCCGGCCCTCGAGCGCGATGCGGTGGTCCTCCCGGGCCCCGCCCAGCGACATCACCACGGCGACCGCCACCAGCGCGCCGTCCTCGGCGCACACCGCCCGGCCGTCGCGCGGCAGGTCGACCAGGTCGTTGACCCACCACTCGGCGAGGTCGTCGGCGTCGAAGTGCTCGCCGGTGTCGTCCACCGGCTCGGCCGCGGCCAGCAGCCCGGCCGCGGCGGGGAGGTCGTCGGCGGTGAGCGGGCGGACGGTGAGGCCGTCGGGCAGCTCGGGCACGCCGCGCAGCGTAGGGACGGCGCTGCGGACGGTCGATCGGGTTTCTGCCGCGTCCTTGCGGCCGGGCGCGGGCGGGCGTCAGCATCGGCGCACGCCGCCGAGAGGAGGGCCCCGTGCCCCGCTTCCTGGTCATCGCCCGGTACGAGGCGCAGGGCGCCCGGGCGGTGATGGCGGCCGGCGGGTCGGCCCGCCGCAGCGCCTTCGCCCACGCCGTCCTGGACCTGGAGGGGCGGCTGGAGAGCTTCGACTTCGCGCTCGGGGACGCCGACGTCTACGCGATCGTCGAGCTGCCCGACAGCGCGGCCGCCGCGGCGCTGTCGCTCACCATCACCGGGGGCGGCGTCGCGACGGTCCGCACCGTCGCCCTGCTGACGCCCGAGGAGGTCGACCGCGCCGCCCGGCTGCACCCGGACTACCCCACCGGACCGCAGTGAGCCGGTGCCTCTCAGGGAGCCAGGCCGAACAGCCGCGCGCCGTTGTGCCACAGGACCGCGCGCAGCCACTCCTCCCCCAGATCCAGCCGGTGCAGCGCGGCCAGCTGGTGCGCGTACGGGTACGGGATGGAGGGGAAGTCGCTGCCGAGCAGCACCCTGTCCCGCAGCGCGCCCAGCCGCGGCCGCAGCGCCGGGTCGAAGGGCATCAGCCGCTCGGTGAAGTCGGTGGCGAACATCGTGGTGTCCAGGTGAACCCGCTCGTACCGTTCGGCCAGGTCCAGGAAGTCGGCGTACTCGGGCATGCCGAGGTGGGCGATGACCAGCTGCAGCCGCGGGTACCGCTCGAGCAGGCCGGTCGTCGGTGCCGGGCCGGTGTGCTCGCCGCGCAGCGGACCGGACCCGCAGTGGATGACGACGGGGGTGCCGGTCCCCTCAAGCCGCGCCCACACCTGGTCCAGGAGCGGGTCGCGCGGGTCGAAGGCGCCGACCTGGACGTGCACCTTGAACACCCGCACACCGGCCGCCAGCGCGGCCTCGACGTAGCCGGCCGCCTCCGGCTCCGGGAAGAAGGTCGCCGACTGCAGCACCCGCGGGTGCGCGGCGGCGAACCCGCGCGACCAGTCGTTGAGCCACCCGGCCATGCCGGCCTTGTGCGGGTAGGGCAGCGTCGGGAAGGCCCGGACGCCGAGCCGCTCGAGCACCGCCAGCCGCTCGTCCTCCGCCAGCGGGTACCGCACCGGCCAGGCGGCGCCGTAGTGCGTCTCGGCCTGCGCGAAGTAGTCCCACACCTTGGCCTGCACGCGCTCGGGCAGGAAGTGCACGTGCACGTCGACCAGCCCGGGCAGGCCCAGCTCGCGCCAGTACCGGGGGACGTCGGCATCGTCGGCCGGTGGAGTGGTCACGCGAGCGTGACCACGACCTTGCCGCGCACGTGCCCGCCCGCGACCAGCTCCTGCGCCTCGGCGGTCCGCTCCAGCTGGAACGCCCGGGCGATCGGCACCCGCAGCTGCCCGGCGTCGGCCATCCGCCCGAGCTCCTCCAGGTGCTCGTGCTCGGGACGGACGAACACGTAGCGCCCGCCCATCTCGTTCACCACCGGGTCGACGACGGAGACGACGCGGGCGGGGTCGCGGACCTGCTTCGGCGCGTCGGCCAGCGTGTCGCCGCCGACCAGGTCGAGGACGGCGTCCACCGGCTCGGACAGCTGCGCGCTGATCGGCCCGGCCGAGTAGTCGAGCACCTCGGCGGCCCCGGCGTCGCGGAGGAAGCCGTGGTTGCGCGGGCTCGCCGTGCCGACGACGTGCGCGCCGAGCGCGACCGCGATCTGCACGGCGGAGAAGCCGACCCCGCCCGCGGCGCGGTGCACCAGCACCCGCTCGCCCTCGTGGACGTCGAGCGCCTCGGTCAGCGCCTGGTAGGCGGTGAGCCCCGCCAGCGGCAGCCCGGCCGCCTCGGCGAACGACAGCGACTCCGGCTTGTGCGCCAGGCAGCGCTGCGGCGCGGGCACGAACTCCGCCGTCGTCCCCCACTGGACGTCGTCCCGGCGGACGTAGCCGAACACCTCGTCGCCGGCGGCGAACGCGGTGACCGCCGGGCCGACCGCCTCGACGACCCCGGCGACGTCCCAGCCCGGCACGATCGGCAGGTGGTGCGGGTACGCGCCGGTGAGGAAGCCCTGCCGGATGGTCATGTCGACCGGGTTGACCCCGGCGGCGTGCACCCGCACCAGCACGGTGTCGGGGCCGACCGGCGGGTCGGGCAGGTCGTCGCGGAGGGTCAGGACCTCGGGGCTGCCGTACCGGTCGTAGGCCACACCGCGCACTTACCGCCGTCCCTTCACGTACCGCCCGAAGGCCTTCTGGATCTCCCGGCGCGAGTCGCGCTCGGCCAGGTCCTGCCGCTTGTCGTAGGACCTCTTGCCCTTGGCGAGGGCGAGGGTCGCCTTGACCTTGCCGTCCTTGAAGTACAGGTCGAGCGGCACCAGGGTCAGGCCGCCCTCCTTGGTCTTGCCGATCAGCTTGTCGATCTCGGCGCGGTGCATGAGCACCTTGCGCTTGCGGCGCGGGGCGTGGTTGGTCCAGGTGCCCTCGGTGTACTCGGGGATGTGCACGTGCTGCAGCCAGACCTCGCCGCCGTCCACCGTGGCGAAGCCGTCGACGAGCGAGGCACGGCCGGCACGCAGGCTCTTCACCTCGGTGCCGGTGAGCACCAGGCCCACCTCGTAGGTGTCGAGGATCGAGTAGTCGTGCCGCGCCTTCTTGTTCTGGGCGATGAGCTTCCGCCCCTGTTCACGCGGCATGCACCCAGGTTACTGGGCGCCTCCCGACGACGAGATCTGCACAGTGGCGGCCATCAGGGGGCTGAAGGCTGCCACTGTGCAGATCTCGACGGGGAGGGGCGGGGGGTCAGATGCGGACGTACAGCCGGAGCGTCACGTACGCGGCGACGGCGGCCAGGCCCACGCCGGCGGCGGCGATCACCGGGCTGATGAACGCGATCGCGCCCCAGTCGACCGGCGGGATGATCCCGGCCCGGATCGGCCCGGCGAGGGTCTTGTCGACGAACAGGATCTTGGTGACCACCAGCCCGCCGATGGCCAGCAGCGCGCCGATCAGCCCGGCCAGCGCGGCCTCGAGGATGAACGGCAACTGGGTGTACCAGCGGGAGGCGCCGACCAGCCGCATGATGTTGGTCTCGTTGCGCCGGTTGAAGGCCGCGAGCTGGATCGTGTTGGAGATCAGCAGCAACGCGGCCAGCGCCTGCACGACGGCCACCGCGATGGTGGCGTTGCGGGCGCCGTTGAGCAGGCTGAACAGCCGGTCGAGGAAGTCGCCCTCGTCGCGCACCTGGTCGACGCCGTTCTGCCCGTTCGGGAACTCCGCGGCGATGACCTCGTAGCGCTCGGGGTTCACCAGCTCGACGCGGAAGCTCTCCGGCAGCGCGTCGGCCGGGGTGTTCTGCACCAGCTCCGGCTGCTGGCTGAACTGCTGCTGGAAGCGGGCGTAGGCCTCGTCCTTGGACTCGTAGATGTGGTTGGCCACCTCGGGCGAGGCCGCGAGCTGCTGGTCGATGGCCGCCCGCTGCTCGTCGGTGACGTCGTCGGCCAGGAAGATGGAGACCTGCACCTTGTCGTAGTAGATCTCCTTCATGTCGGAGATCATCCCGGCGATCAGCAGGCCGGTGCCCATGAGGCCGAGGGAGATGGCAGTCGTCAGGATCATCGCGACCGTCATGGTCAGGTTGCGACGCAGCCCGGTGGCCACCTCGGAGAGCACGAAGTTGACGCGCATGGAATCCCTGTCGTGAGGTCAGGCAGGAGCGGCGGGACGCCGGGTCAGCGGCCGACGCCGTAGACACCGCGCGACTGGTCGCGGGTGAGGACTCCCCCGTTGAGCTCGATCACGCGGCGGCGCATCGAGTCGACGATGTGGTAGTCGTGCGTCGCCATCACGACCGTCGTCCCGGTGCGGTTGATCCGCTCCAGCAGCAGCATGATGCCCTCGCTGGTCTCGGGGTCGAGGTTGCCGGTGGGCTCGTCGGCCAGCAGCACCAACGGCCGGTTGACGAACGCGCGGGCGATGGCGACGCGCTGCTGCTCGCCCCCGGAGAGCTCGCTGGGCAGCCGGTTGGCCTTGCCCTCCAGGCCCACCATCTCCAGCACCTCGGGGACGACCCGCTTGATGGTCCGCTGGGGCTTGTTGATGACCTCCAGCGCGAAGGCCACGTTCTGGGCCACGGTGCGGTTGCGCAGCAGGCGGAAGTCCTGGAAGACGCAGCCGATGGTGCGGCGCAGCTTGGGCACCTGCCACTTGCTCATCGTGTTGAGCGTCTTGCCGTTGACGACGACGGTCCCCTTGGTGGGGTCGTCCTCCTTGAGCAGCAGCCGCAGGAAGGTCGACTTGCCCGAGCCGGAGGAGCCGATCAGGAAGACGAACTCGCCCTTGTCGATCTCCGTCGACACGTCATCGAGGGCCGGCCGGGAGCTGGCCGGGTAGAGCTTGGTGACGTGTTGCAGTTCGATCACGAGGGGCCACGGTACCTCTCGAACCCGGGAGACTGGAGTGTCACGCGCGGTCGGCCGCCGTCCCGTTCCCGACGGAGCGTGACGACTCCGCCGAGGGCCCGGGACGCCCGTCACCCAGCGTGGCCCATCCGGCGCCCCGCCGTGCGACGGGTGTGACGAACGGGACCCCTGATCCCGCTCAACTCGACGGCACGGCCTCCTGCTGACGGCGCCACCGGATGCCGGCCTCGATGAACGGGTCGATCTCCCCGTCGAGGACGGCGGCGGTGTTGCCGGTCTCCTGCTCAGTCCGCAGGTCCTTGACCATCTGGTACGGGTGCAGGACGTAGGAGCGCATCTGGTTGCCCCAGCTGCTGCCGCCCTCGCCCTTCAGCGCGTCCATCTCGGCCCGCTGCTCCTCCTGCCGCTTGGCCAGCAGCCGCGCCTGGAGGACCCGCATCGCGGCCGCCCGGTTCTGGATCTGGCTCTTCTCGTTCTGGCAGGAGACGACGATGCCGGTCGGCAGGTGGGTGATCCGGACGGCGGAGTCGGTGGTGTTCACGCTCTGCCCGCCGGGGCCGCTGGACCGGAAGACGTCGATGCGGATCTCGTTCTCCGGGATGTCGACGTGGTCGGTCTGCTCGACGACGGGCAGCACCTCGACGCCGGCGAACGACGTCTGCCGGCGGCCCTGGTTGTCGAACGGCGAGATGCGCACCAGCCGGTGGGTGCCCTGCTCGACCGAGAGCGTGCCGTAGGCGTAGGGCTGCTTGACGGCGAAGGTGGCCGACTTGATGCCGGCCTCCTCCGCGTAGCTGACGTCGTACAGCTCCACCGGGTACCTGTGCCGCTCCGCCCAGCGCAGGTACATGCGCATGAGCAT
Source organism: Geodermatophilus sp. SYSU D01176 (assembly GCF_054050015.1). Classification (NCBI taxonomy): domain Bacteria; kingdom Bacillati; phylum Actinomycetota; class Actinomycetes; order Geodermatophilales; family Geodermatophilaceae; genus Geodermatophilus; species Geodermatophilus sp. SYSU D01176. The sequence continues at coordinate 39,220 of NZ_JBJGYN010000031.1, forward strand.
CTCGGCGAAGTCCGCGGCGTCGACACCGCCGGCCTCGGAGCGGATGGTCACCAGCGCCTCGCGGGAGTCGTACTCGCCCGACAGCAGGGTGCGCACCTCGAGCTCGTCGATCGCCTGGCGCAGGCTCTCCAGCTCCCGCTCGGCCTCGGCCAGGGTCGCCGCGTCGTCCTCCTCCTGCGCGAGCTCGTGCAGCAGGCCGACGTCGTCCAGCCGGCTGCGCAGCTCCTCCACCCGGCGCAGGTCGCCCTGCAGGTAGGACAGCTTGGAGGTCAGCGCCTGCGCGGCCTCGACGTCGTTCCAGAGGTCGGGGGCGGAGGCCTGCTGCTCGAGGTCGGCCACCTCGCGGCGCAGCCGGTCGACGTCGAGGACCGCCTCGATGGACGTCAGGGTCGTGTCGAGCTCGTCCAGGACGACGGGGAAGTCAGCGGCCACGTCCACCGAGGGTAGTGCGCTCCCGGTCCGGGGTAGCCAGCCGTGGCATGAGTGATCCCCGACGCGAACCCCGGTCGCGGGAGGACTACGCCCGCGGCCTGCCCGACCACCACGACCCGACGGCCGGGATCGGCGGCGCGCGCCCCGCCCAGTCGGCCCTGACGCTGCGGCTGGTGCTGGCCGCCTTCGGCCTGGTCGTCTGCACCGGCGGCGGCATCCTGTGGCTGGCCGCCGGCCTGCCGGTCTGGGCGGCGGTGGCGCTGTTCGTGCTGGCCGCCGTGGCCGCCGTCGACCTGGTGGTCGTGGCCCGCCGCAAGGCGCGCGGCGAACCCGGCTGACAGAGGACCTCCCTGCCCCCCACCGCTCGTAGAAGGAACCCCGTCCTCCTCACCACTCGCGGGCTCGCGGTGAGCCTCTGGACGGGGCCGGCGGGCCCCTGCAGGGAGGCCGGTCAGCGGACGGCGGCGACCGGCTGCCCGCCCCGCGCGGCGACCCAGCTGCTCAGCTCCTCCGCCGGCATCGGCCGGGCCAGGTGGAAGCCCTGCGCGAAGGTGCAGCCGAGCTCGGTGGCCAGCGCCAGCTGGTCGGCGGTCTCCACGCCCTCCGCGAGGGTGCGCACGCCGCAGGCCCCGGCCAGCGCGACCACGGCGGCGATCGCCGCGGCCGCCTGGCTGCGCCGCCCCTCGGGGTAGGCCACCAGGCTGCGGTCGATCTTGAGCTGCCCGGTGGGCATCGCGACCAGCTGGCTCAGCGAGGAGAAGCCGCTGCCGAAGTCGTCGATCGACACCTCGACCCCGGAGCAGCGCAGCTCGGCGAACTGGGCGGCCGCACGCTCGACGTCCTCCGCCACCGACCGCTCGGCCAGCTCCACGAGGAGCTGCTGGGCCGGCAGCCCGGACTCGGTCAGGGCCTCCCGGACGTCGGCCACCAGGGTCCCGGCGGCGATGTCACCGGCGCAGATGTTCACCGAGGTCACCAGGTGCAGGCCGGCCGCCGCCCACTCCGCCGTCTGCCGGGTGGCCTCGCGCAGCACCCAGCGGGCGATCGGCGCCATCAGGTCGTGCTGGACCGCGGTGGGCAGGAAGTCGGCCGGGGCGAGCAACCCGCGGCGGGGGTGTCGCCAGCGGATCAGCGCCTCGACGCCGGTGTACCGGCCCGACGGCAGGTGCAGCACCGGCTGGTAGTGCAGCACCAGCTGGCCGTCGTGCACCGCGTCGCGCAGCTCGGCGGCCACGGTGGCCTTGTACTGCGCGGCGGCCCGCAGGTCGGCGGTGAACAGCCGGACCCGGTTGCGGCCGGCCGCCTTGGCCGCGTACATGGCGAGGTCGGCGTCGCGGACCAGGTCGGTGGAGCGCACGCGGGTCGGCCGGGACTCCGGCGCGGTGGCGATGCCGATGCTCACGCCCAGCCGGACCATCCGGCCGCTCAGGTCGAAGGGGCGGTCGATGCTGGCCCGGCAGCGGTCGGCGAGGGCCTCGGCGCCGGTGGTGTCGCAGTCGCGGCACAGGACCACGAACTCGTCGCCGCCGAGCCGGCCGACGGTGTCGCCGGCGCGGGTCACGCCGGTCAGCCGCTGGGCGATCTGGCGCAGCAGGTCGTCACCGGCGTCGTGGCCCAGGGAGTCGTTGACGTCCTTGAAGCCGTCGATGTCGAGGAAGAGCACCGACACCGGCCCGCGCTCGTGCTGCTGCAGCTCGGCGTCGATGAGCTCGTGCAGGTGGGCGCGGTTGGGCAGCTCGGTGAGGGTGTCGTGCCGGGCCCGCCAGTCCGAGGCACGCTCGGCGGCCACCCGGGTGGTGACGTCGGTGTGGGTGACCACGACCTGGCCGGCCTGGTCGACCCGGGAGGCCTGCAGGTGGATCCAGTGGGTGCCGCCGCGCAGCTCGAGGGCGTAGTCGGCCTGCACCGAGGACCGCTCGCCGCGGGAGAGCTCCCGCAGCTGCTCGATCAGCCCGGAGCTGCTGTCGTCGCGGTTGAGCCGCCGGGCCATGGCGAAGTAGTCGCCGTCCACCCCGATGCGGACCCGGTCGTCGCCGAGGGCCCCGGCGGCCTTCTCCCAGGCGGTGTTGGCCAGCAGCACCGTGCCGTCGGCGTCGATCAGCAGCGTCGGTGAGGGCAGCGCGTCGAGCACGGCCTCGACGACGACGGCGGGCTGGGCCGGCCCGTCGACCCGCCGCCGGACGTCGCGCGGCAGCTCGGACTCCTCCGGCCGTCGTCCCACGGGCGCTCCTGCCATGTCGAGGCGGTACTCCTCGGTCTCGGTCGATACGGTGCCCAGGTCGACGACGCTCACGCCCCCCGTCACGCCTCCCCGCCCTCCGGCTCCCGGGTCTCCCGGACCACCCAGTCGAGGTAGCCGGGGTTGCCCCCGGTGAGCGGCAGGGCGATCACGCAGGGGACGTCGTACGGGTGGAGCTCGGCGGTGCGTGCGACGACCGCCGGCACCAGCGACCGGCGGGTGTGCAGCGCGACGCGCGCCTCGGGTTCGTCGTGCACGGCACCCTCCCAGCGGTAGACCGACCGGATCGCGGCGAACTGGTGGCCGCACGCCACCAGTCTCTCCTCCACCAGTGTCCGTGTGTACCCGCTCAGCCACTCGGCGTCACTTCCGGTGACCACGATCTCGCACACGTCCTCCGTCACGGGCCCCATCCTGCAGGGGTGGAGAGACAGGTCCGCGGGGTAGGGCGGGGGCCATGAGCGACGAGATGACCATCACGGTCGACAGCGAGGAGTACGTGCTCCGCCCCGAGGGCGGGACCGTCAAGGTGGGCCGACGGGTGGCCGGCGACACGGCCTGGCTCGAGGACGTCGACCTCGCCACGCTGCCCGAGCGCGCCCGCGACGCCCTGCAGCGCGGCGACGCCTCCGACGACGCGCTGCTGCTCGCGCTGCGCGGCGTGGTGGCCGCCGAGGTCCAGCGCGGCGGCTGAGCGGACCGGGAGGGGCCGTGCCTACGGTGCGGGCATGCCCCCTCCCGACCGGCTGCCGGCCGACCTGGTCCTCGAGGGCGGTGGGGTCAAGGGCATCGCCCTGGTGGGCGCCGCCGTCGAGCTGCTGCGCGGTTACCGGTTCGAGCGGGTCGCCGGCTCCTCGGCCGGCGCCGTCCTCGCGGCGTTCCTCGCCACCGGACTGGACGCCGACGCCGCGCTCGAGCGGGCGTCCCGGCTCGCGTACGACCGGGTGCCCGACGCCTGGGCGCCGCTGCCGGTCGTCGCCCCGGCGCTCGGGCTGCTCACCCGGTCCGGGCTGCACCCCGGCCGCTACATCACCGAGTGGGTGCGGGAGGAGCTCGCCGACCTGGGCGTGCACACCTTCGGCGACCTGCGCCGCGACGACCCCGGCGACGACCCCGCCCTGGCGCCGTGGCAGCGCTACCGGCTGGTCGTGACGGCCACCGACGTGACCCGCGGCCGGCTGCTGCGGCTGCCCTGGGACTACCCGGACTACGGCCTGGACCCCGACGCCCAACCGGTCGCCGACGCCGTCCGGGCCTCGCTGGCCATCCCCTACTTCTTCGCCCCGCGGACGCTGACCGACCCGCGCACCGGGCGCCGCTCGACCCTGGTGGACGGCGGGGTGCTCTCCAACTTCCCGCTGGAGGCCTTCGACCGCACCGACGCCGCTCCCCCGCGCTGGCCGACGTTCGGCGCGGTCGTCGGCGACACGCTCTCCGAGGAGGACGTGTCGGTGTTCCGGTCCCCGTGGCTGCCCCGGCCGCTGCGGCTGCTGGACTCCCTGGTGGCGACGTCGATCAGCGGGCGCGACCGCACCCACCTCGCGCAGCCGTGCGTGCGGCGCCGGGCGTTCTCCATCGACACGACCGGCACCGGGCTCACCGAGTTCGACGTCGACGCGGCCGAGCGGGCGCGGCTGATCGCCTCGGGCACCGCGGCGGCCCGGGACTTCCTCGCCGGCTGGAGCTGGCCGGACTACCTGCGCGAGTGCCGCGGCGCGGGCTGAGCACCGGGGGTCACCGGACGGCCGGGGTCTCCCCGGACCTCGTCGCGGCGCCGTGCGCGTCGTCGGCGCCCCGTCCACGGCCGACGTCCAGGAGCAACCAGGCCCCCCCGGAGCCGGAGAGCAGCAGCCAGGCGCTGAGGCCGCCCACCACGTAGAGCGAGGTCGGCGATCCGTTCCACGCGAAGGCGACCAGGCCGAAGTAGACCCCCAGGGACACGGGGAGGCCGATCCGGATCTGCCGCTGGTCGAAGGTGTCGGCCTCGTCCTCGTGCCGCAGGTAGAGCCAGCCGTGCCAGACCAGTCCGAGGAGGCCGACGGACCCCATGAGCAGGTAGCCGACCCGCCACGGGTTGCCCGGCATGAGGGCCACGACGCCGGCCAGGAGCGGCACCAGCAGTTCGAGGAGCGCCAGCGCTCCGGCGGCCGCCCTGAGCGTCGAGCTCCGCCACGTCCTCCTCGTCACCTGCAGGGTCGCGAGCAGGACGGCGAAGGCCGTGGCGGCGACCTGCGCCAGCGACGAGAAGAACGGCTCCCAGTCCGAGGTCACGGCGCCATGCCTCCGATCCGGGCGGCTGTCGGTCTCCCTGCAGGAGGAGGACCTCCCTGCCCCCCCACCGCTCGCAGGCTCACGGCGGGACCCTGCAGGGAGGCCGGGGCCAGGATGGTCCTCTCAGCCGTCCTCGCCGTCCACCAGCTCCAGGGCCATCTCCGGCCACCACTGCCCCGCGGGCGGCCCGCCTCCGCAGGTGCCGTCGGAGTCGCCGGGCTGCTTGATCCACAGCAGCGCGTCGACCCGGGGCAGCTCGGGGGACGTCGTCGGCGGCTCGCCGAGCGCCCGGCCCGGCGGGTTGCACCAGCGGCCCTCACCACCGGCGGCGGTCTCCGGCGGGCCTGCGCCGTTGCGGCTGGTGTCGATGACGGCGTGGGCGGTGGGCGTGCCCTCCGGCGCGCCCTCCTCCAGCTCGCGGGACAGCTCCAGCCCGTACTCCGCGCTCGCCTCGGTGGTCTCGTAGTTGGAGACGTTGAGGGCGAACCCGTCGGTCCGGTCGACGCCGCTGCGGCGCAGCGCGTCGGCGAGCGCCGGCAGGTCGTCCACCCAGCTGGCGTTGCCGGCGTCCAGGTAGACGCGGGTCCCCGGCTGCCGGTCGAGGATGTCCACGGCCTGGGCGAGCAGCTGGTAGCGCGCCGCGGGGTCGACCCCCTGGCAGCCGGCCAGCGCCTGCGGGACGGCGTCCGGCTCGAGGACGACGACCGCGGGCCGGTCGCCCAGGGCCGCGGCGAAGCTGCCGATCCAGGCCAGGTACGCGTCGACGTCGGCGGCCCCGCCGGCGGAGTAGGACCCGCAGTCCCGCCCGGGCACGTTGTAGGCCACCAGCACCGGGAGCTCCCCGGCGGCGGCCGCGGCCCGGGAGACCTCCTCCACCGCCGGATAGGGGTTGTCCGGGGAGGCGATCCAGGTGGCGGTGGGCTGCTCGGCCAGCGGGGCGAGCGCCTCGGCGTCCGCCGCCCGCCCCTCGGCGAGGGCCTGCTGGACGGCGGCGGGGCCGTGGCCCTCGGGGTTGAGCCACAGCTCCTCCCCCGCCAGCCGGCTGGACTCCTCGGGCGCGGCGGCGTCCGGCGTCTCGGCGCTGCCGCAGGCCACCGCGGTGCCGGCCGCGGCGGCCAGCACCGCGGTCCGCACGGACCCTCGGCGGTGCAGTCGTGTCCTCATCCGACGCGCACCCAGCGCGCCGGGGAGGGGACGCCCTCGTCGTCGAGCACGACCAACATGTACCAGCCGGACGGCGTGAGGCCCTCCTCCTCGGGGACACCCAGCTCGTAGGCCCCCGCCCCGGTGCGCCGGACGTCCAGGGCGACCGAGCGCTGCTCGGGGTCGGTCTGGTGGGTCACGGCGCTGGGCCGCAGCAGCCGGGCCTCGGCGACGTCCGCCCCCTCGGTCGTGACCGGGAAGCTGCTGCCGCGGCTGACCTCCTCCGGTGCCCCGGTGACCTCCGGGCGGTCGCCGGCGAAGAGGTACGGCGGGGAGTAGACCTCGATGCGCGTCTCGAACGTCCCGGGGATGGTGTTCTCCTCGTCGGAGAACAGCGGGTCCGACCCCATGGTCATGACCCGCCCGTCGGGCAGCAGCAGCGCGGTGCCGTGGTAGTTGCGGCCCACCTCGTTCGGCGCCGCCTCGTGCAGGTGACCGCTGTGCGGGTCGTACATGGTCGTCAGGTGCAGGTCGCTCTGCGAGTTGCCGCGGTAGCCGACCGAGCCGCCGGTGAGCAGCGTGGAGTCGTCGGGCAGCGTGACGGCGTTGACGTACCGCGCCGGGCTCGGGTAGTCGGTGCCGGCCGGCTCGTACCGCGGCTCGGGCTGCGTGAGGTTGACGACGTCGAAGCGCGCCGTGGACTCCTCGCTGTCGCCGACCCCGCCGCCGCCGACGATGCCCACCCGCTGGTCCTGCACGGGCGCCAGCAGGAACGAGGTGCTGGTCTCGTTGAAGCCCGGGTCGCGGAGGCCGTCGACGTCGGCCCAGCTGTTGTCCTCGAGGTCCCAGATGCCGGGCTGGCGGCCCTCCTCGGCCGGGCCGTAGCCGGTGTTGGAGCCGCTGTAGAACACCCGGTGCCCGTCGGCGAGGCGGAACAGGGCCGGGTAGGTCGGGAAGTAGCGCTCCAGGTCGGGGCGGTCCTCCCAGGTGCGGGTCTCGGGGTCGTAGACCTCGTTGTCGCCGTCGACGACCTGGCCGTACTCGTCGAGGCCGGAGACGGCGAGCACGCCGCCGTCCTCCAGGCCCACCAGCGTCGGGTACCAGCGCGACTCGGTCAGCCGGTCGGTCTCGCGGTAGGTCTCGGTGGCGACGTCGAACTCGTAGGAGGCGTCGAGCCCGCGGTAGTTCTGCTTGTCCAGGGTGATGGTGTCGCCGACGCCGTAGAGGGTGGCCCGCTCCTCGGCGTCGAGCTCCTCGACCTGGAACGGCTGGCCGCCGGTGACGACGTACTGCTCACCCTCCGCCTCGGCCTCGATCCACACCTCCTGCTGGCCGGCCATGTGCGTGCCGTCGGCCATCTGGTGCGCGGGCGGCACGGTGACCTCCTCCGCCGACACGTACGCGTTGCCGCGCGCGGTGAAGCGGGTGCCCGCGGGCAGGGTGACCGGGCCGTCGAGGCGCTCGTTCTTGACGGTGAGGACGCCCGCGGCCTTCGTGACGTCGTCGGCCAGGACCTCGTACCGGCTCGTGCCGCCGGCGACCAGCAGGTTGCCGTTGGGCAGGTAGGCGTGCCCGCCGCAGAAGAGGTCCTCCGGCGTCGGGACCTCCGTCGTGTCCCCGGTCTCCGGGTCCCAGACGATCGTCCGGAAGCTGCCGGCCTCGAAGTCCTCGGCGCTGTTGCCGGACCCGGCGATGAGCAGCACCTTGCCGGTGTACAGCAGCGCGGCGTGGACGGCCTGCGCCCGGTACTCCTCGGGCAGCTCGATGGTCTCCCAGGAGCCGTGCCGGGCCTGGTACTCGGGGCGGCTGCGCTGGTAGTCGGTGTAGGCCTCCTGGGCCACCGCGGTGACGACCGGGCCGTTGGCCGCCACCAGCCCGGCCACCGTGGCGCTGACCAGGGCGGCGTTGCGCAGCCGGCGGCTGCGCCGGGGCTTGGGTCGGTTCATCGGGTGCTCTCCTGGAGCTGGGGGACCTCGGCCGCGCGGTTGCCGACGAAGGTGACGGCCGGCGTGCGGGGACGGGTCGTCCGGACGACGGCCGGGGCGGCGGGGGTCGGCGTCCGCTCGGGGACGGGCTGCCGGCGGGCGGACCCGGCGGCCCAGATCCCCACGGGCAGCAGGCACATGACGAGGCTCAGCACGGCCCAGACGCGGATCGCTGCGTGGGTGTGGCCGAGCACCTGGGACGCCACCAGCGCGGCGAGCAGGACGGCGGCCCAGGCGAGGTGCCGGGTGAAGGACGACGCCCGGTCACCGCTGACCGCGCCCTTGCGGGTGACGGCGAAGCCGGTGCTGCGGTTGCGGACGGCGGCCCACAGCGCGCTGACGTACAGCGGCGTCGACATCACCGAGATCGCCATGCCGCTGACGCCCGAGGAGCCCTCCTCCTCGTGTGGGCTCACGTTGTGCCGCCGGTTCCAGAAGTAGACGGCCACCTGCAGCACCGCGGCGTTGACGTAGAGCATCAGCCACAGCTGGGCCGAGACCAGCAGGCCGGCCACCCCGGTGAGCAGGTAGGCGACCAGGTTGGTGGCGCCGAGGACCCAGCTGACCGCGGTCGCCGGGTAGTAGGACATCAGCAGGGCGTAGTGGATCCGCCGCGGCAACGACAGCTGCGGGGCCAGCCGCCAGAAGCGGCGCAGCACGACCTCGTCGGTACCGCGGGCCCACCGGCCCTGCTGGGTGAAGTAGTCCCGCCAGGTGCTCGGTCCCTCGCCCACCGCCAGGACGTCGGGGGTGTAGACGGACTTCCAGGCCGCGCCGGTCTCCGGGTTGGTGCTGGCGTGCCAGACGATGCTGGTCGCGGCGTCCTCGGTGATGGAGTCCTGCAGACCGCCGATGGCCCGCAGCGCCGAGATGCGGACGGCGTTGTTGGTGCCGACGAACATGGCGGTGGTGAACCGGTTCGCCGCCCGCTGCAGCACGCTGTGGAACAGGTACTGCTGCGACTCGGCGGCGCGCGTGACGAAGTTGTCGTAGTTCCCGTACACCTGCGGGCCGACGACGAAGGCGACGTCCGGGTCGTGGAAGTAGCCCATGAACCGCTCGACCATGTTCGGCAGCGGCACGTGGTCGGTGTCGACCGACACCCAGAAGTCGTAGTCGTCGCCGTGCGCCTGGAGCCAGGCGTTGTAGTTGCCGTGCTTGGTGCGCGCCTTGTGGCGGCCGGTGGGCCGGTTCCACTCGGCGACGCCCAGCCGGCTGAAGTGCCGGACGCCGAGTTCCGCGCACATGGCGCGCACCGCCGGGTCGTCGCCCTCGTCGAGCAGCCAGACGTCGAGCGTGCCCTCGTACCGGACGGCGACGGCGGCCTCCAGCGTCCGGCGCACCAGCTCGATCGGTTCCTTGCGCGGCACGATCGTGGTGATGAAGGCGATGCGCTGACCGGTGAGCGGCGTCTGCGGGATCGGGTCGCGGGCGTTGAGTGTCGCCACCGCCAGGGTGAAGACGTTCACCAGGCGCAGGCCCTCGATGACGGCGATGCTGCCGATCAGCGCCATGGCCAGGTACGACTGCCAGTCGCCGGTGAACTCGGGGTGGTTCGCCGGCCGCAGCAGGAAGACCAGGAACAGTGCCTCGAACAGCAGGGCCGCCGTCACCAGCAGCCAGGCCCGGGCACGGGCCCCGCCGCGGGTCACCGGCCGGAAGCGGACGCGGTTGTCCTCCGCCGGCTCCTGCACGGGTCCGGCGAGCTCGCTGAAGTCGCCGTAGGGGTAGGCGGGCCGCGTCTCAGCCACGTCGGGACGTGACCAGGAGGCTGCCTCCTTCCCGGAGGCGCGCAGCGCGGCAGGACAGGGGAACGCTCGGGAGCATGGGAGAGACCCGTTCGTGGAGGTGAGCGAGGGGAAGGCACGCAACGGCCCGGCCCGGGAGTCGGGCCGGAGGCCGATCGGCGCTACCGGGGTCGCAGGCGAGACACAGCGGCGTGCTTGGGACGCCCGGCAGCGGGCGTGCGCTCAGCTCAGGTGGACGGTGGAGCGGTGCTCGGTCGTGCGGTCAGTACCGCCGGGAGCGGCGAGGACGAGGACGCTGCGGGCAGGGCACAGGTGCTCCCTTCAGGCTGGTGGGACCTGACAGGACGGCGGCCTCGCGACCGCCTTCACCCCGTGCACCTGCGCTGGCGTCGGGTGGCGCCTTTCCGGTACTCCACGTTCGTCTCGGACCCCCCTCGGGGGCCGACAGCACCGTAGTCAGGGTCCTTGGTCCCTGACCAACCGATCGGGCGACCAGCCGGCCGAGGGGCGCCTCGCTCGGAGTGTTCGTCACGGAGCGTTGGTGTGCACGGGACCGAGAGGTACCGTCGGGAGTACCGAGAGTGGCCGGTCCGGATGCTTCGGGTCATCACCCTCGGCGTGCCGCCACGCGCTGGAGACCGCAGTGGCTGTGTGTGACGAAGATCGCCTTCCGGGGGCGGTGGCACGTCGGCGCGGATCCGGCGGCTGCCGGGTATCTCGCGCCCCCCGTAGGCCTCTGGTGGATGCACGCGCACGGTGCTGCAGTGGCACCCCAGCCGAGGGCTCGGGCAGCACGGCGGCGCCGCTTCCACGGACGGGAGAGACCGATGGCCAGCCTGATCGCGACAGTCACCTCCACGAGCACGCGGGCTCCGCTGGCCCGGCTCCTCACGGCCCCCCTCGGCCTGGACGTGTGGGAAGTCAAGCCCGACCACCTGGTGCTGCAGACCGACGAGGCCCAGGCCGCCCGGCTGGAGGCCATGGGGTACAGCGTCGAACAGGTGGAGATGATCGAGCCCTACCTGTCGACCTTCGCCACCGACGCCGCCGCGACCGGCTACCACTCCGCGGCGAGCCTGGAGGAGGACCTGCGGCGCCTGGCCGACGAGCACCCGGACATCGCCGAGCTGCACGAGATCGGGCGCAGCGTGGAGGACCGGCCGATCTGGGCCCTGCGGCTCGGCGAGCGCCGCGGCAGCACGTCCAAGGTCGCCTTCCTCGGCTGCCACCACGCGCGCGAGTGGATCTCCGTCGAGGTCCCCTACCGGCTGGCCGAGCACCTGCTCGAGGAGTCGTCGTCCGACCCGGTGCAGCGGTGGCTGCAGCAGGGCGAGGTCTGGGTGGCGCCGATGGTCAACCCCGACGGCCACGAGTTCAGCCGCACCGACAACCGGCTGTGGCGCAAGAACCGGCGGCGCAACCGGGACGGCAGCATCGGCGTCGACCCGAACCGCAACTACGGCTACATGTGGGGCACGCTCGACATCAACACCTCGAGCCACGTCCCGTCGGACGACACCTACGTCGGACCGCGGGCCTTCTCCGAGCCCGAGGTGCGCGCCGTGCGGGACCTCGTCGCCCGCGAGCAGTTCCGCGGCGTGCTGACCTACCACAGTTACTCGCAGCTGGTCCTGTACCCGTGGGGCTACACGTCCGACCCGATCGAGGACGACGCCGACCTCGCCGCGCACCGGGACCTCGCCCAGGAGATGGAGCAGCTGATCCGGAAGGTGCACGGCAGGACCTACACCGCGCAGCAGTCCTCCGAGCTGTACCCGACGGCGGGTGACACCACCGACTGGACCTACGGCGAGTACGACGCGCTGTCGTTCACCGTCGAGCTGCGACCGGCCACGGCGCAGGAGGGCGGGTTCATCCTGCCGGCCAGCCAGATCCAGCCCACCTGGGAGGAGAACCGCCCCGCGGCGTTCGCGTTCATCGAGCGCGCCCTCGAGCGGCCGGAGCCCGGTGACCACGGGTGAGGGCGACGAGCCGGTGGTCGCCCGCGTGACGCCGGAGACCGGCAGCAGCGTCGCGAGGCTGCTGGGCCTGCCGCTGGGGCTCGACGTGTGGGAGCGCCACGCCGACTTCCTCGTCGTCGCCGCGCCGGAGAGCCGGCTGCGCGAGCTGGAGCGTCGGCGGCTGGCCCGGGTCGACCGCTGGGCCACCGCGGCGGACTACGTGGCCCAGATGCGGGAGCACCCGCCGACCGAGGAGGACGGCGACTGACCGGAGGTGGCCTCTGCGGGGGTTTCCCGCACTCTGCGGGTGCTACCGCGCCGGCAATCCACGGAGAACGCCCCGCAGAGGCCGTCGGTCAGCCGGTCGACGTGGTCCTGGTGGCGGCCCGTGGTGGCTCGCGACCGGTCGAGCTGTGGCCGGGCAGAACCAGATCGGCGATGACCGGCAGGTGGTCGGAGCCGGTGGTGCTCAGCACAGCGGCAGAACGCGGCACGACGTCGTTGCTGTGCAGGACGTAGTCGAGGCGGGCGTGGGGGTTCTCCGTCGAGAACGTGTAGCCGTTCCCCACGCCCACCTCGGCCCACGCGTCGACGAGGTCCTCGGTGATGGCGTCGATCTCCGGGGTGCCCGGGCGGGCGTTGAGGTCGCCGGCGAGGACGACGGACTCCTGGGCACCGCCGATCACCTCCCGGACGGCGGCGATCTGGGCGATGCGCTCCTGTTGGCTGTTGTGCTGCAGGTGCGTGGTGAACACCCGCACCGGGACTCCCCGCACGGTGACCAGCGCCTCCAGCAGGCCGCGCTGCTCGAGGTTCCCCGTGCGGGGCAGCAGGGTGTTCCGCCACCCGCGGATGGGCGCGTCGGACAGGATGGCGTTGCCGTACTGACGCCGCGGCCCACCGGGGTCCAGCGGGTCGAGGTCCAGGTTCGCGCCGTACACGACGTGCATGGCCAGCTCCCGCGCCAGTTCCGCCGCCTGGTCGGCGAAGTCGCTGCGCTCACCCCAGTGCCGGTCGACCTCCTGCAGGCCCGCGATGTCGGCGCCGGAGTTCCGGATCACGGCCGCGGTGCGGGCGAGATTCAGGCGGTCGTCGACGCCCCGACCGTGGTGGATGTTGTAGGACATGACGCGGATCCGCCGACGGCGGGCGGTCGCCGTCCGGCGCGGCGTGGTCCGGCTGAGGTGCACGAGGCCTCCCGAGAGCGCGGGTCCGGTCCCCCACCTTGCCGTCACCGACCTCCGCGGGCGTGCTCCGGGCACTGCCGGTGTCGTCGTGTCGGCAAGGCATGAGAGACGCCGGCAGACGTCGGTCAGGCGTCGACGTAGCGGTCGCGCTCGACGACGAACTGGCCGGTCGCGGTGTTGGCGTCGACGAACTCCGGCAGCAGCGGGATGCGCACCGTGACGGTCACGCACACGGAGAACTCCTCCCCCGGTACGAGGGTCGGCGCGTACCCGCCCGCGGCGTCGCAGCCGGCCCCGGCCGGGGCGTAGGCGACCACGACATCGGTGGCATCGACCGACTGGTCGGCCACCGCCAGCCGGGCGGCGGCCTCCGCCCGCGCCGCGCCGGTGACCGGGTCCGGCGCGGTGCCCATCGCCCGCCCGGCCTCCCGCGCCGCCGCCGTGGAGGCGAACACCCCGCGCTGCACCGCCGAGAACCCGGCCACGACGTAGACCAGCGGCACGAACACCACGATCGCGATGAAGGTGAACTCCACCAGCGCCGAGCCGCGCTCCCCGCCGACCATGCCCAGCCGGGCCCGCAGCCAGCTCACGGGGCCTCCTCCACCGCCCGGCCGGTGACCTCGACCGGCAGCAGCGCACCCAGCCCGGCCAGCAGCGTCGGCACCGCGCCCGAGCAGCGGACCACCACCAGGGTCACCCCGCTGGCGTCGACCTCCTGCGCCGAGCTGCACACCAGCCCGTCGGCGGTCTGCTGCGAGGTCGCCCGCGCCACCACGGCCACCGTGCGGTCGGCACCGGCCGACGACGGCACGTCGGCGTTGGCCGCGTACCGGGCGCCGTCCTGCGCGCTGGCGGTCACCACGTTGCGCACGTGCACGTAGACCGCGACCTGCAGCACCGCCAGCAGCAGCACCACGACCAGCACCGACACGAACACGAACTCCACGACCGCGGCCCCCCGCTCACGGTCCCCGGACGGCCCCTCTGCAGGCGAAGGGACCCCTCTGCCCCCCACCGCTCGCACGCTCGCGGCGGGACCCTCCAGAGGGGCCTCAGCCACCGGTCGTGACGGATGCCAGGGCGTTGGTGACCGCGGCGACGATCGCCTCGCGGAACGGGATCAGGATGGCCAGCACCAGCGCCGCCGTCATCACCGTGATCATCACCCAGCCGGGCACGTCGCCCCGCTCGGGATCGTCACCGGTCAGGCGTTCGGCCAGTGCGGCCAGCGCCGCGAGGACCCCCGTGAAGCTGGGCATGCTGCGTCCTTCCTGTCGTGTCCGCGGGCTCATCGCGCCAGCGAGACGATGCTGATCAAGCCGGGGTAGAGCGCGAAGAGGACGGTCACCGGGAGCACCAGGAAGACGACCGGGACCACAAACGTCAGGTACTCACTGTCCGCATGGCCGAGCGTCTTACCCCACACAGCTGGCCCGTCCGGTGTGACGCGCGGCCTGCCGATACGACACAGGGGCGGGCCAAGCGGCGCCGCCTCACTAGAGAGGACTCCCATGCCCCGTCATCCCCTACCCGCCGCCTTTGCCGCCGCCGGCCTGCTCCTGACGGGCTGCGGAGGTGACGAGGCCGACACATCCGCGGCGGCGTCAACTGCAGCGTCCAGCCGCCCCAGCAGCTCGAGCTCATCGTCGACCGCGATGACGACCTCGGCGTCGCCCACGACTACGGCTTCGTCACTCGGCCAGGTCGACACGTATGCATGCCAGACGTTCGTCGCCGAAGCCGGCGACGCGTACAGCTGGATCAACACGCTGGAGAGGGAGCTATCAGCTGGGGCCGAAGACGTTGGCTGGTTAGAGGCCTACCAGATCGGTGGGGCTGCCAGCTTGTACGCGGACCAGGTCGAGTCGGGGGCGTTGCGCAACGCGCTGAAGATGATCGTTACTGAGGGCGGGATTTTGCAGCGCTCCATGGACGGGGAGATTCCGACGGAGTCTCCATATCGGCTGAGAATGGCGCTGGAGAACGCCGCTGACTTCTGCGAGGCCGGTGGGTTCGTCGTCAGTTGGCACATCTGATGAGGGCGTAGCCCCGGAGGGCTCGGCGCTACCCGGCCACGCTCTCCCCGAGAGCTTCCTCGATTGCCGCCCGCAGGTCCCGCAGCTTGTCGGCGTCGGATCGATTCCGCGCCCATGCCCGATCTGCGGCCTGGACCCGTAAGATCTGCCTTCGCTCGGTGGAGGCCCCCTGGGGGTTGGTGGTGTCCGCGTTGACGAGTTCGGCGCGGCCGACGCCGCCGACGCGGATGCCGTCCCGGCGCCTGTAGCACTCCTGGAAGGCCGTGCCGCGGGGGCTCCTGACCTTCATGAAGATGTGCGGGCCCGCTACGCGGACGACAGTTCCGGTGACCTGCCTCGGCCGGCGGAAGTCCTGCGCCGACTCGATGGTGACCGTGTCGCCGGGCTTGAGAGCTGCGAGCTGCTCGGTGGTCAGGCGGGACTCCTCGCGGCGTCATCGGTGGACTAGCGGGCGGCTAGTCACAGGCGATGGAGGCGAACGCGCTCGGGCGGCACGGACTGCACATGCTTTCCGCGGCCCCACTCGTGCTGCGTCGTGTACTCGACCTGGGCCATCCAGCCCCGACCGTCATCGCACAGGAGCCACCGGGATTGGAAGCCGGGGCACCACCGGCCGCCGTCCTCGACCTCCACAGACCGGGGTGGGTCGTACCGGCGTTCCTCGAGGAGACGGATGGATACGGTCACGACCGTTGCATTAGCCAGCTCGAGACGGTCGGCAGTCAGTGACGCACGGGCGTGAGACCAAGTGGCATCAACCGGCGCCCGGGCCGTGAGCAATAGTCGGCCGTTTCGTGGGGTCCCAGGCATGCCTCACGATCCGCCGCCCCGTGCCCGCCTCGCCGCCATCGTCCACAGGTGCTTGCACAAGCCCCACAACCTCTGCCACCTCGGCTGGCTTATCCAGGCTCAGCGCTGTGGCATGTCGAACGGGAGCTCGATGCTCGCACCCCACTCCTCGTACTTCCCGTTGTCGCCGAAGTGAGTGAGCCCAGCTTTACTGCAGGCGCTCTTGCTGTGCTTGTTGCTGGGATCCACCAAGCCGACCACCGTGACGACTGAACAACCGGCACTGAAGGCTCTGGATTCGGCTGCTTGCAGTGCCATCTCAATGGCCTCAAGACCATAGCCGCCGCCTTGATACTCAAGGGCCACTGCAACTGCCGCAAGCTTCATCAAGTAGGTATCGGCGTCGCGCTCCACGTCGTAGAGCAAGACCACCACGGTGGACGTCTTTGGCCCGTGCTCAACGGCGGATGATGAAACCGCGACCGCTCGAGTCGAGGCACCGCCACCCAGTTTAGGTTTCGGGGGATTTTGGCCGGGCTGACACGCGAGCCTGACGGCGCCGGTGTAACCTGTCAACCCCGACAAAGGGGATCATTGAACGAACCAGGACGTCCTATGGCCTGGTGGAATCATGAGTATGAGGACGTGCCGTCCTTCGGTGTCAGGAAATGGGGTCCGACGATCGGCTGCATCAGCGGGTAGGCGAGTCGAGCCATCGCGCGAGATCATCGAGCAGGTTCTGCGCGGCCCATTCCAGATGCTCGGGGTCGCCGTCCCATGGGTCGCCGTTGGGCTGACTGCTGTGTCGCCAGATCCATTCGCGTACGGCGGTCAGTTGGTCGACCGAAGAGCCGGTCGGACGGGCGTCGGAGTCTTGCATCAGGGGCACACCTCCTGGCGGCGCCCTCTCGCGCCGCATGTGAGGGCCGGCTCGCTCGCGACAGTGTAAGTGCCGGCTCGGCGGCGCGTCGCGCGGGGGCCGGCGTGGAGGCCCACGGTGTCCCCCGAGGGCCACCTGACGGCCGTCACGGCGACCTGGCCACCCGCTGATCAGCCGACAGTGACGAGCAGTTCGGGGTCGGTCGCGCCGCGACGAGTGACGACCTCGCTGACTCGTTGGTAGGCGGCGTCGCCGGACTGGGTGGGGACCACGACCAGGCCCTGGCCCCGGTGCTGGATCTGGGTGGGGATCGCCTCGGCAGTGCTGACGCTGATGCGGCCGTCTGAGCCGCGGGTGAAGGTGAAGCGGGCGATCACCGAGTCGTAGGTGGCCGGCAGGTCTTGTTCGGCGATGTGGTTGCCCAGTCCGTAGGCCACCCACTTACCGTTGATCTGCTCGAAGGGCTGCACCACGTGGGCGTGGTGACCCAGCACCAGGTCGACGTCGGCCGAGGCTAGCAGCGCCTGCGCAATCGCGACCTGGGCTGGACTCGGGTCTGTTTGGTACTCGGTACAGCAGTGCAGGCTGACGATGACGACCTCGGCGCCAGCGGCGCGGGCGCGGTGGGCATCGGCGAGCATGCCACCTACCTCAGGCGTGGTCGGGTCGAAGTTGTTGACCGCCCAGGGCCGCTCCTCGGGTTCGGGGATGCCGTTGAGCCCGTAGGTCCAGGCGATCTGGGCGACCCGGACGCCGCCGACGTTCATGATGTGCGGCGTCTGGCTGTCCCGCTCGGTGCGGAAGCTGCCGGTGTGGCCGACTCCGTGGGCATCGAGGGTGTCTAAGGTGCGCACCAGCCCGTCGAAGCCAGCGTCCATCGCATGGTTCGACGCCGTGGAGCAGGTGTCGTAGCCGGCGCCGGCCAGTGCGTCGACGATCTGCGGCTGGACGTCGAAGGTGGGATAGCCCTCGAACGGGCCCTCCGGTGGTGCCAGCGGCGTCTCCAGGTGGCAGATCGCCAACTCGGCTCCGCCGATCACCGCGGCTACGTCGGAGAAGACATCGTTGAAGTCATAGTCGCTGCCCCGTGCTCGACCGGCCGCGGCCGCTCCCTCCACGAGCGCTCCCCCTTGGTGCACCAGCACGTCCCCGGTGGCCACCACCGTGAACGATGCCAGCTGTGTCGGCGTTGCGGTGGTCGCACTCGTCGTGGCGGCCGCTCCGCCCTGGGTGGGTGTGTGCGAGGTGCAACCGGTGACCACCGCTATGCAGAAGGCGACAAGTGCCGCTCGAGAATCTCGGATACCAGGTTCGCTGACCACGGCCCGAATGGTAGAACGCCGACCGAGCCGACAGGATCAACGCCGAAGCCGTCAGGTACGACCGCCGCCCCACGCGCCCCTTCGTCGTAGAACTACCATTCCGCGACCATCAAAAGTCCTGCGTCACCAACGAACTGTCAGTTTCCGAACCCTGAGCGAACATGTCGCACAAGATTAACTTTGCGACATGGGTTGAACCTCAACTGCACCAATGCAGGCAGTTTTGATCCCCAAACAACCCTTTAGCAGAAGAGAGTGACTCTTATCGTGACGTCTCGCACGAGGCGCGACTCGGCCGGTAGACGCCTGGGACCGGCAACCGCCGCCTGGCGCACCCACACCGTGGCACCAAATCGTTATAAACTCGTGATCTGTCCTGGCCTGTCCGCCTCGTATGGACACCTTTAGGGGGCGCGGCTGCTGGAAGCAGCAGGTCAGTGCGTACACGCGCTAAGTGCTGTTGACAACATTGCCCCTGGTCAACCCGAAGCACCTATCCGGGGGTCCACTTACGGACTGCCACACGCTGATGCATGCTGTTCGTAGAGGTCAGGACGGCTCTGGTCAGCCTGCACAAGCAGACGACCCGGCGCGCCAACGCCGGGTCGTCCTGGTCTCCGGTTCCGTTCCTAGCAGCCCAGGCCGTGCACCGAGGTGCACGGCCTCACCCCCGGAGAGTTTCATCTTGCCTCGTGCAAACGACTTGTCAACCGGCGGTCAACAGGGCTCGCCGGCGCGTCCCCCGAGCAGCAAGGGCCCGACCTGAAGTGACCCCCGTCAGGCACACACCTCGTTCTGTGTCAGTTGCATGGTCTCGTAGTCGGTGGGGCTGAGGTTGCCGAGCCGGGAGTGCCGGCGGCGGGTGTTGTAGAAGCCCTCGAGGTAGGAGAAGACCTCCATCTCCAGCTCGT
>NZ_JBJGYN010000032.1:0-55035 GCF_054050015.1 Geodermatophilus sp. SYSU D01176
GCCCTTGCGGGCCACGGCGATCACGTCACGACGGAACTCCGCCGGGAACGGCTTGGGCACGATGCTGATCCTTCCAGCGAGGCCGCAGCCTCACAGGCAAGGAGTCAACCGAACCGGGGGCAGTCCCAACACCTCGCCATCCGGGCTGAAGGCCACAGCATTGACGACGTCGGGGTGGGTGAATGGCTCACCCTGAGGCTGCCCGGTGGCCACGTCCCACAGACGCAGGGTGCCGTCAGCACTCGCCGAGGCGAGCAGCTCACCATCGGGACTGAAGGCCACCGCGTTGACGACATCGGTGTGGCCGGTGAGTGGCTCGCCTCGAGGCTGCCCGGTGGCCACGTCCCACAGACGAACCGTCATGTCGGGACTCCTCGAGGCGAGCAGCCTGCCGTCAGGGCTGAAAGCCACCGCAGTCACCGAATCGGTGTGACCGATGAGTGGCTCACCGCGAGGCTGCCCGGTGGCCACGTCCCACAGACGAACCGTCTCCTCAGCACCGCCCCAGGCGAGCAACGTGCCATCAGGGCTGAACGCCACGCTGTTGCCGCCGCCGGTGGGGCCGACCAGAGGTTCTCCGTGAGGTCGTGCGGTCCCCACGTCCCAGAGGCGCACGGTGGTGTCACCTGTGGAGGCGAGCAGCTCACCGTCGGGGCTGAACGCCACGGCTTGTACGGGAGCGGTGTGCCCCCTCAACGGTTCTCGGTAGGGCCGGCGGGAACCGACGTCCCACAACCGGACAGCGGCATCCTGGTCGCCCATGGCGAGCAGCCCTGCTCGGGGGCTGAACGAGACGGAGAAACTCCCGGGCGTCCGGTAGCGCTCGGATACGTGGTGGAGATTGGCGAGCCCGGTGACGAGCCCGGCCGGCGGCTGCGGCTGCTGCCCCCTCCCCACGCTCAGACTCTGCAGTCCCACGAGGACAGCAGCCTCCGGTCGGGTGTCGACGATCCTGTCCGACTGCGCCGCCAGGAGTCGAGATATCGCGAGGTCGCGCTGTTCTCGTGCCTCGTTCCGCTGCGCCAGGAACTGCACCGAGGACAACCCCGTGGCCAAGGACAGGACGACGAGCGCGGCGATGGCTGAGTTCCGCCAGCGGGTGGTGCGTCGCTGCTGCCGAATGTCCTCCCCGATCAGGTCCTCCTTGCCAACGCCGTGCAGTGGCGCGGCCAGGTCTGCGACCACCTCGCGGAACGCCGGGTGGCGCAGCGACACGTGTTCGTCATCCCGTATCGAGCGCGCATCCACCCAGAGGGGTTCTTCGCGGAATGCCCCTCTCAGGGCGGGTGGCAGTGCAGTCGATGCGACCGGGTCGAAGTCTCCGGTGCTGTGATCCCAGGTCAGGTCGCCGTCGGTCAAGGCGATCAGCAGGTTTTGTCGGGGCTTGTGCTCCAGCCACCAGGTCACCTCCTGGTTCACCCACTCAGAGGCTGCCGCTTCGGGGGAAGCCAGCAGGATGAAGAACTCCGAGGTGGCGAGTGCCTCTTCGATGGACGACCACAGCGCAGGCGTGGCCGACAAGCTGGTGGTGTCGCGGAATACCCGGAAGGCAGGCATCCGGTACCAGGGCTTGGCGAGCCGGTGCAGACCGCGCTGCAGCGCGGGGGCCAACTTGCCGTCGGCGGCGTGGCTGTAGGAGATGAACGCCCGATACCGGCCTTCTTCGGTCGGCTGTGCCGTGGCTGCCCGATTCTCCTCCTGCGCGGGCTGTTGGCCTGGAACTGCGCTGCTGTCCATGATCCCTGCTTCGGGCTTCTTCTGTGTCGTTGACAGAAAGCACTCGTGGACCGGGCTGCCCCACATCTCATCTGCACCGGGATCCGCCCGACCCGAGCGATCTGTCGCCGACCTATCAACAGGCGGCGACAGGAGCGGCCTGCCGTTCGAGTCTCGCTCGTCGGTGTCACTGATCCATCACCGAACCGACAGTGATCAGGCCGCGTGGTACCGCTGACCGTCACACGATGGTCCCTCCGCGTGGGTGACGTCCCGCCGGGTGGTGCAAGTCCAGGTCACGACCGTGTGGGTGATCAGGTGCGAGGGCCATCGTGTGATGGTCAGCGAGACCACGGCAATGGTTCTCGCGGAAGGACACAGCACACGATGGCCCTGGACCAGTCTGCCCTGCTCGAGGTGCTCGACGCACTGAAGGCCGCCGATGTCGAAGACCGAGTTCGCGGCGGCCACCACGATCTACTAGGCGTTGATCGACAACGGCACGGTCTACCCCACCCGCTTCGCCGGCGGCCGCGGTGGCCGCAACCACCTCGAGCTCGAGCTGCGCCGGCTGGGCATCGTGCAGAAGAACTCCCGGCCCAACCACCCCACCTGCGGCAAGGTCGAGCGCTTCCAGCAGACGCTGAAGAGGTGGCTCGCCGCCCAGCCCGCCCAGCCGGCCACGCTCGCCGAGCTGCAGGCGCTGCTCGACGTCTTCGTCCCGGCCTACAACCACCAGCGCCCGCACCGATCGCTGCCCCACCGGGCCACCCCCGCGACCGCCTACGCCGCCCGCCCCAAAGCCACGCCCGGCACCGACCGCGACCGCGACACCCACGACCGCGTCCGCGTCCGCACCGACAAGACCGATCGACCGGATGCGTCACCCTGCGCCTGGCCGGCCGGCTGCACCACATCGGCATCGGCCGAACCCACGCCGGAAGCCACGTCCTGCTGGTGGTCCAGGACCAGCACGTCCGCATCGTCGACACCGCCACCGGCGAACTCCTCCGCGAGCTCACCATCGACCCCACCCGCGACTACCGGCCCACCGGCAAGCCACCCGGACCCATCCCGGAAAAGCAGTAGGCCGGACCCACGAATCGTGGGTCCGGGCTATGCCGATGTCCTGCGACATCACGTGTTGAGCCAGGACACCACCCGCCCCACCGGTATATGTGCAGGTCAAGACCCGGCATCTGATCGCCGATCTGGACGGCAGGGCCCCGAGCCCACACTACGCACCGTCACGATTTGTAACGGACACCTCGAGTGCGGCGTCCATGCGTTCCGAGGGCGCGCCGAGGTCGTCTCGAAGAGCCCGGGGCAGACGTCGAGGGTCATCGCCGCCGAGCCTGCTGGTGGCCAGCGGCGCGAACGTCAAGGAGGGGAACGGGGAGATGTCCGTAGGACGGCGACCGCTTGACCGGCTGGGGCAGCGGGATCTCCGCGCGCCCCGCTCGGTGGGCGTCCAGCAGGCCAGGGGCTCGTCGGTCGGTTGCACGCGACGGGGTGGTCCGGAGGCCGTGTTGCCCGCGTCACACCGGCGCCCGTACGGTCGGACCCCCTGCGTCCTGAGGAGCACGATGCGTCCCGACCTGTTCGTGGCTCACACCGCCTTGTCCCGCCGCTCCGCCCTGGGGCTCGCCGGCGTGGCCGCTCTCGGTGTCGCTGGTCTGGCCGGCGCGTTGCCGGCCGCTGCACACGAATCCAGCGCAGGGATGGACGGCGCGGGCTACGACGACGTGATGTTCGACGTGGCTGTCGCCGAGGGCGGTGGCTGGGCGCCGTCCCGCTACGGCCCGACCGACCAGCGCGGCACGTTCAACGAGGTCACCGCCGCCAAGACCGCCGCCGCCCTGGGGCTCCTGGCCGACAGCCATCCGGTGAAGACCTACAACCTCGGTGAGCTGATGACTAACGGGTTCCCGGCTTACCAGACCACGCCGCCGCGGGTGTACCAGCAGCGGCTCACCGTCCTCGGGTACCAGCCGCCCGCTGGTTTCACCGAGGGCGGCGGGATCCTGCAGGGCACCGAACCGCTGGGTCCCAACCGGGTCAGCGTGCACGAGGAGCGCTTCCCCGAGGAGTACACGTACCAGATCGTCACGCAGCTCGATGGGCTGAACCACATCGGCGTCGGGCCGACCTTCTACAACGGCTTCCAGGGCCCGGACATCGCGACGTCCACCGGGACGACGAGGCTCGGGAACGAACACATGGGGCCGATCGTCACCCGCGGCATCCTGCTCGACGTGCTGGGCCTCAAGCTCGACGAGGGAGCGAGCGACGCGCTGTCGCGCAGCAAGGACGGCGACCCGGTGCTGCGCGACAACTACCGGATAACGATCTCGGACCTGACCGCCGCGGCGGCCCGCGGCGGCATCCGAGGCATCCACCCCGGCGACGTCGTGCTGCTGCGGACCGGCTGGAACAAGATCGCCCGGAGCGAGCCGGAGCGCTATCTGGCCCAGGAGCCGGGCATCTACCTGGCCGAGGCGCGTTTCCTGGCCGACCGACGCCCCGCCATCATCGGCTCGGACTCCTGGGCGCTCGAGGTGCTGGGCAACCCGGTGGTGCAGGCCGTGTTCCCCGTGCACCAGGAACTGCTCGTCAAGCACGGCATCCGGATCGGTGAGGGCATCATCACCGACGAGCTCGCGGCGGACGGTGTCTACGAGTTCGTCTACCTGACGACGCCGCAGTACGCGAAAGGCGCGACCGCGGGCAACGCGCCGCCGGCCGCGCTCGGACAGCCGGGGCGCGGCAGCGGCCGCGGATGACGAGGCAGCGCGACGCGGGGTGACCGGCCGGCCGCAGGTCGTGCCCCACGACGTGCAGCGGCGGGGAACTCGGCTTCGTCACGGACGTCGAGTCATGGCTGCTCCGGCGGAGCCGTACGTCATGGCCGGTGCTGCATCCAGGTCGACGAAGACCGCGGTCGGCGATGACCGTGGTGACGGCGGTGGCGCTGGTCGTCCACGACGTCGGCCACCCGGTCGAGACCGTGGTCCTCATGCGGAGGACACCACGGTCGGCCCGATCGGCTGACGGCTCCCGCGTGCGAGGTTCGATGCAGCCCCCGACGAGAGGTTGGTCCTCGTGCCGTCAGACCACGTGCTCGCCGCCCGGGTGCAGGCCGTGCTCGACATCCCGCTGAACCGGTTCCTGGGCATGCGGCTGCGGGACCCGGCGGACCCGTCGGCCGGCGTCTGGTTCCCGGTGGGCCCCTCCGCGCAGAACCAGGCCGCGGTGCTGCACGGCGGCGTCGTCACCACGCTGCTCGACACCGCGAGCTACCTCGCGCTGCTCCCGTCGCTGTCCGACGCCGAGCACGCGGTGACCCACGACCTCACGGTGTCGCTGCTCCGGTCGGTGGCCGCCGACCGGCGGGTGGACATCACCGCGACGGTGCTCCGCCGCGGCCGCGCAGTGGCCTTCATGCGCGCCGAGGCGACGGTCGACGGCGAGCTCGTCGCCGCCGCCCAGGTCACCAAGAGCGTCGTCCGGCTTGGCTGATCACCAGAGCGACAGCGACCGGCGGAAGATGCCGGCGATGTCGTCCTCGGTGACCTCGCGCGGACAGGTCGCCAGCAGCCGCTGCTGCTTCATCGTGCCCTCGACCAGGTCCGGGATGTCACCCTCGCCGAAGCCGACCGCCCCCACGCCGTTGGGGATGTCGATGTCGCGCATCAGGTCGGTCAGGACCAGGGGCAGGAAGTCCACCGGCTCGGTCGGGATGCCCGCATTGGGCGCCAGCAGCTGGGCCGCCCGCACGTGCCGCTCCGGGGAGGCCTCGAAGGTGAAGCGGAAGGCCTCCGGCGCGGTCAGCGCGACCGACATCCCGTGCGGGACCATCGGCTCGTCGGCCGGGTAGTCCTTGGGGTGGAAGTCCTTCACCTGCCCGGCGATCGGGTAGCCGTTGGCGTGCGGGATGTGCACGCCGGCGTTGCCGAAGCCCATGCCGGCGAAGGTCGCGGCCATGGCCATGTCCGTCCGGGCCTGGACGTCGTCCCCGTGCCGGACCGCCCGCCGGAAGGAACCGGCCAGCAGGGTGAGCGCCTTCTCGCACCACATGTCCGAGATCGGGTTGGAGCCGCAGTAGGGCACCCGCTGCTCGGGCGTCTTGTGCTCGTAGGTCGTGTACCAGCGCGCGGTGTAGCTCTCCAGCGCATGGCAGAGGATGTCCATGCCCGCGGCCGCGGTCACCCCTGGCGGCTGGGTGAGGGTCAGGTCGGGGTCGATGACCGCCAGCGTCGGGCGCAGCATGGCGTGGCTGATCCCGGTCTTCACCCGCGCGGCGATGACGTCCATGATGCAGACCGTCGTGCTCTCCGAGCCGGTGCCCGTCGTCGTCGGCACCGCGACCAGGGGCTTGAGCGGCTGCGACGGCGCCTGCCCCTTGCCGACGGGCACGTTGACGTAGTCCATGAGCTCGCCGGGGTTCGTGGTCAGCAGGTTGATCGCCTTGGCGGTGTCGATGGCCGACCCGCCGCCGACGGCGACGAACGCGTCCCACGGCCCCGACGAACGGGCCTCCTCGATCGCGGCGACCAGGCTGACGTCGGTCGGCTCGACGTGCACGCCGTCGTACACCCGGGCCTCGATGCCGAACCGCGCCATCTGGTCGGACACCCGCTGCGGGATGCCGGTGGCTGCCAGGCCCGCGTCGGTGACCACCAGCACGCGGCGGACGCCGTACCGGCTCAGGTCGTAGCCGATCTCGTCGGAGGCCCCGCTCCCGAACTTCAGCTGCGGCGACCCGTAGGTGAAGACGGACTCGGGGTGGGCGGGCGAGACGGTGGTCATGACGTCCCTCTCTGCGGGTCGGACGGCGGGTCGGACGCGGTCGGTTGCACCGACTGTTGCACGCCGGTTGTGGCGGCCACCACAGCGGCGGATCATCCACCGCACCGCCCCGCCCGTCCGCACGAGGGCACCCGCTCGCAGTCCAGGAGGCCCCCCTGACCGACGCGCCCCCCACCGCGCCCGCCCTCGACGACCTGCTCGCCGACTCGCCGACGAACTGGGGCAAGTGGGGGCCGGACGACGAGGTCGGCGCCCTGAACTACCTGGGCCCGGAGCAGGTGCTGGCCGCCGTCCGGCTGGTCAGCTCGGGCAAGGTCTTCACCCTGCAGCGGCTCATCGGCGACCCGAAGGGCGACCCGGTGTGGCCCGGCCGGAGACCCGCCCAGCGGACCCAGCTCCTCGACGAGTCGACCTGGGACTCCGCCGACGCGCCGCAGTTCCCCGGCGGCGCGCACTGCGCTGACGACAGGATCAAGGCCTTCCTCCAGGGCTCGACGCAGTACGACGGGCTGGGCCACGTCTGGTACGGCGGGAAGCTCTGGAACGGCTACGACGCCCGCACCACCATCGGCGGTCTGGACAAGGCCAGCGTCGAGCCGATCGCCCAGCGCGGCGTCGTCGGCCGGGCGGTCCTGCTCGACATGGCGCGCTTCCGCGGCAAGGACACCCTGGACAAGGGCGAGACCTTCAGCCACGAGGACCTGCTCGAGTGCGCCACGTCCCAGGGCGTGGAGATCCAGAAGCGGGACATCCTGCTCATCCGGACCAACTTCCTGCAGCTGTTCTTCGAGCAGGGCGAGGCCTTCTACGAGGGCTTCAACGAGCCGGGCCTGGTGTACAGCCCCGAGCTGGTGCAGTGGTTCCAGGACATGGAGATCCCCAACCTGGTCACCGACACCATCGCCAACGAGGTCACGGTCGACCCGAACCACGGCGTCGCCCTGGTCCTGCACAACGCGCTCATGCGCAACCTCGGGGTCACCCTCACCGAGATCGCCGACCTGGAGCAGCTCGCCGCCGACTGCGCCGAGGACGGGCAGTACGCCTTCCTCTACGTCGCGGCCCCGCTCAAGGTGGCCAAGGGCAGCGGCTCCCCGGTCAACCCCGTCGTCGTCAAGTAGGCCACCGTGAGCGACTACGACGAACGGCCCTGGCTGGCCCTCTACGGCGTCGAGCCGGCCGACTACGAGCCCGAGTTCGACGACGCGCTGAGCGTGTTCCGCGCCGGGCTGGCACGGGACCCGTCGGGCGACGCCCTGCGGTACTTCGACGGCGCCCTCCGCCGGCGGGAGCTCGACGAGCTCAGCGACGCCCTGGCCGCGGGCCTGCTCGCCAACGGGTTCGCCGCCGGCGACCGGCTGGCGGTCTACCTGCAGAACGTGCCGCAGTTCGTCATCGCGATGGTCGCCACCTGGAAGGCCGGCGGCGTCATGGTGTCGATCAACCCGATGAGCCGGACCCGCGAGCTGTCCTACCTGCTCGAGGACTCCGGGGCCACGGTGCTGCTGTCGCTGGAGTCGCTGTACGACCAGGTCGCCCGGGACGTCGTGCCGGACACCGACGTCCGGCTGGTGCTGACGACCAGCGAGCTGGAGTTCCAGACCCGTCACGACGAGCGGCTGTTCGCCGGGGTGAGCCGGCAGCGCCACGAGGGGACGACGGACCTCGGCGCGTTCCTGGCCGAGCACCGCGGGCAGACGCCGCCGCCGGTGCACCTCGGCCCGGACGACGTCGCGTTCCTGACCTACACCTCGGGGACGACGGGGGTGCCCAAGGGCGCCATGAACACCCACCGCAACGTCGTCTTCACCGCGCAGGTGTACCGCGACTGGACGCACGCCGGGCGGGACGGCGCGATCTTCGGCATCGCCCCGCTGTTCCACATCACCGGGCTGATCGGGCACATCGCGGTCAGCCTGCTGGTCCCGGCGCCGCTGGTGCTGGCCTACCGGTTCGACCCGCAGGTCGTCCTGGACGCCTTCCTCGAGCACCGGCCGGCCTTCACCATCGGCGCGATCACCGCGTTCAGCGCCCTGCTGAACGCCCCGGGGATGACCCGGGACCACTTCGCGTCGTTCACCTCGATCTACTCCGGCGGCGCGGCGATCTCCCCGGCGGCGGAGCGGCGGTTCCTCGAGGCCACCCGCAAGCAGGTGCACAACGCCTACGGCCTGACCGAGACGACCTCGCCCATGACGGTCACGCCGTTCGGCTCGCCGTCCCCGGTCGACCCCACCTCGGGAGCGCTGTCGGTCGGCGTACCGGCGCCGAACACGATCGTGCGCATCCAGGACGACGACGGGAAGGACCTCCCCATGGGCGAGGTCGGCGAGATCGTCGCCGACGGGCCGCAGGTCGTCGCCGGCTACTGGGGCAAGCCGGAGGAGACCGCCGCCAACCTGCCCGGCGGGGCGCTGAAGAGCGGCGACGTCGGCTTCATGGACCCCGCGGGCTGGGTGTTCATCGTCGACCGCAAGAAGGACATGATCAACGCGTCGGGCTACAAGGTGTGGCCGCGGGAGGTGGAGGACGTCCTCGCCGAGCACGCGGCGGTCCGCGAGTCGGCGGTCGTGGGCGTCCCCGACGAGAAGCGCGGGGAGACGGTGAAGGCCTTCGTCAGCCTGGTGGCCGGCGCGAGCGCCACACCCGAGGAGCTCATCGCGCACTGCAAGGAGCGCATGGCGGCCTACAAGTACCCGCGCAGCGTCGAGATCGTCGACGAGCTACCCAAGACCGTCACCGGCAAGATCCTCCGCCGGGAGCTGCGGGGGACCTGACCCGACGCAGTCCGACCCGGACCCTCCGTGGCGCAGCCGGTGGGCTCCGTCACGGGCGGCCGGGTCGCTGCCGGCCGGTCCCCGCCGCCCGTTGACGACGGGGACCGGGGTCAGCAGGCTCCCCCGGTCACCGCGTCCTCGGGACCGGACACGGACCGCGGCGTCCGGCACGGTCCCCGGACCCGACCGGGAGGGAGACCCGTGGCCACTCCGGAGGGGCGGTCGATCTGGCGGCGCATGCCGATCGACCGGATGGACGAGATCGAGCAGGACAGCGGAGCCGGCGCGCTGACCAAGAGCCTCGGGCTCTGGCAGCTGACCGCGATCGGGGTCGGCGGCATCATCGGCGTCGGGATCTTCTCCCTCGCCGGGCTGGTCGCCCACGGCGACGCGGACAACCCCGGCGTCGGGCCGGCCGTGCTGATCGCCTTCCTCGTCGCCGGGCTGGCCTCCGCTGCCGCGGCGCTGTCCTACGCCGAGTTCGCCGGCATGATCCCGCGCGCCGGCTCGGCCTACACCTACGGCTACGTGGCCCTCGGCGAGGTCATCGGGTGGTTCATCGGGTGGGACCTGCTCCTGGAGTACATCGCCATCGTCGCGGTCGTGGCGATCGGCATCTCCGGCTACCTGGAGGCCTTCCTCGACGGCTTCGGGGTCGCCCTGCCGGTCTCGCTCACCGCCTCGGCCGAGGAAGGCGGGGTCGTCAACATCCCGGCCGTCCTAATCTGCCTGCTGGTGACCTTCATCCTCAGCCGCGGGACCAGGACGTTCGGCCGCTTCGAACTCGTCGCGGTGGCCATCAAGATCCTGCTGATCCTGTTCATCATCGGGCTGGGCGTGTTCTACGTCGACGCCGGCAACTACGACCCGTTCCTGCCGGCCGGGTTCGGCCCGGTGCTCACCGGCGCCGCCACCGTCTTCTTCGCCGTCTTCGGCTACGACGCCATGAGCACCGCCGCGGAGGAGGCCGAGGACGGCAAGCAGCACATGCCCAAGGCGATCATCCTGTCGCTGGTCATCGCGATGGTGCTCTACGTGGCCGCCACGCTGGTGCTCACCGGCATGCAGGACTACCGGGAGATCGACCCGACCGCCGGCTTCGCCTCGGCCTTCAGCAGCGTCGGGCTGCCGGTCGTCGCGAGCATCATCTCCGTCTTCGCCGTGCTGTCGATCCTGACCGTGATGCTGACCTTCCTGCTGGGCGTCACCCGCGTCTGGTTCTCGATGAGCCGCGACGGGCTGCTGCCGCCGTGGTTCGCCCGGGTGGACCGCCACGGCACCCCGCAGCGAGTGACCTGGATCGCCGGCACCGGCTCGGCCCTGCTGGCCGGTGTCTTCCCGATCCGCGCCGTCGCGGACCTGACGAACATCGGCATCCTGTCGGCGTTCATCGTCGTGTGCGCAGCGGTCATCCTGTTCCGCTACACCCGGCCCGACGCGCCCCGCTCGTTCCGGTTGCCGTTCATGCCCTTCGTCCCCGCGTTCGGCGTCCTGTCGTCGCTGTTCCTGATCTGGCAGCTGCCCTGGGAGACCTGGGCGCGCTTCGGGGTGTGGCTGGTCATCGGCTTCGTCATCTACTTCACCTACGGTCGCCGGCACTCGCTGCTCAACCCGGACAGCCCGCACCACCGGCAGCGGCCGACCCCGACCCCCTGACGGGGTCACCCGGCGCCGGTGGCCCACCGCCGGTCCGCCTCGACCCCGTCCGGTGCGGTCGTCGACTCGGCGCCCCGGCCGCGCCAGGATGCGGCCGTGGACGACGACTGGGACGACTCGGTCTCGATGCGGCTGGCCGCCCTCGCCCTGGACCGGGGCCGGTTGACCGACGACCCGGTGACGGCGCTGGCGGTACGCGGCACCCTGCTGATCGACCCCGGACTGCGCGGCCGCGTGCAGGACACCGAGGACGCCGTCGAGTTCGACGACCGGCCCAGCGGCTTCGCCCCTGCCGACCGCCTACTGGCACAGGTGGCGGCGTCGCTCACCGAGCTGCTGCGCCACGGACCGGTCGACCAGGAGGACCTCGCCGCCGAGCACCTCCGGCGCGGGTCCTGGACGGTGCGCCGCGGGCTCCTCGGCATCCGCTACGTCGACCACCGGGCCGGCCGCACGACCGCCGACGAGCAGGCCCTCGAGGAGCGGCAGCGGGAGGCGTGGACCCCGGACGACGCGGCCCTCGCCGCCGTCGGCAGCACCCTCGGGCTCCTGGCCACGCCGCGGGAGCGGGCCGGCGAGCAGCTCCTCGCGCGCACCGGGCCGGTGCGCCGGCTGGCCGACCTGGTCGTCGACGAGGTCGACCGGGCGATCACCCGGGGCCGGTTCATGCGCGGAGCCGTCAGCTTCGCCGACGGTTCCCCCGGCTGACCGCGCCTCGACGGGCGCGGCCGCGCCGCGCGTCGCAGGATGGCGCGTGCCCATCGACCACACCGCCACGTTCCCGGCCGCCCCGGACGACGTCCTCGCCGTCCTCACCGACGAGGCGTTCCTCCGCGACTACGCGCAGGCGCTCGGCGCGCGGCTCGAGTCGGTGGAGGTCGTCCCGGGCGACGGCAGCCCGCGCACCGCGCTGCGGCTCGTCGTCCCCACGCTGGGGATCCCGGGCGTCTTCACCCGCTTCGTCGGCCGCGAGGTCGCCGTCGCCGACCGGCGCGACTGGGCGGCCGACGGCGACGGCGGCCACCGCGCCGTCCTGCAGGTGGAGTCCCGCATCCTCGGCCGGACGGCGGCGGTGCGCGGCGAGCGCCGGCTGCGCCCGACGGCCGGGGGCACGCGCTCGACGGTCACCGGGGAGGCGGAGGTCGACGCGCCCCTCGTCGGGCGGCAGGCCGAGGGCGCGGTCCGGGAGCTCGCGATGGTCGTGCTCCGCCGCGAGGACGACGTGCTGCGCCGCTGGCTGGGGACGCCGGACTGAGAGAGGACTCCCTTACCCCCGCCACTCGCAGGCTCGCGGCGGGACCCTGCACGGGGGCCGTCAGAGCTCGGAGCGGCCCAGCGTCCCCGTCAGGGGCCGCTGAAGTCGGCCGTGGCCCCCCGGAAGCGGCGTCGCCGCGCCCGCACCTGCTCCCCGTCGTGGCGGCGCCGCAGGTGCAGCCGCTCGTGGTGCGCCTGCGGCGAGTGCACGACGGTGACCGGGCACGCCGCGTGCAGGGCGCACTGCATGCTCGTCGAGCCGAGCAGCATGCTGGAGAACCCGCCGTGACCCCGGCTGCCGACCACGAGCAGGTCCGCGCCGGCCGACTCCCGGATGAGCGCGTCCGCCGCCGAGCCGAGGACGGCCGTCACGTGGATCTCCGGGTGCGGCTCCGGGACCTCGCGGAGCACCTCGGCGATGAACCCCTCGGCCCGCTGCACCGCCTCCGCCTCGGCCCTGTCGTACTCGAAGTCGCCGATCGCGTCGAAGTCCATCCACGCCTCCGGCGGACGGTGGGCGATGACCGCCTCGACCGGCACTCCCCGGCGGACGGCGTCCTCGACGGCGAACCGCACCGCGGCCCTCGCGCCCGCCGAGCCGTCCACCCCCACCACCACGCGGGGTCCGCGCGCCTGGGGCCCCTCGGCCCGTTCGGCCTGCTCGGTCATGACGGCCTCCTCAGCACCGCCCGCCGTGGGGCCGGGTGCCACCACGGGCGACCTGATCGTGGTCCGTTCCGCCGCCCGGGGACAAGGACCTCCGGTGCGGCCGGACACGCCGACCCGCCCCTGCCCGAGGAGGCCGGCGATGCGCTCGGGGGGCGCAGCGCCGCGGACTCCGGCGTACCGTCCGCGCATGACCGCCGATCCGGCGTCCGCCGAACGCCTGCTGGCCGGCCGCTACGCGCTGCGGGAGGTCCTCGGCCGCGGCGGCATGGGCGTCGTCTGGCTGGCCACCGACCAGCGGCTGGAGCGGCCGGTGGCGGTCAAGGAGGTCACCTTCGCGCTGCACCTGTCCGACCACGAGCGAGAGATGCTGCGCGAGCGCACCATGCGCGAGGCCCGCACCGCCGCCCGGCTGGACCACCCGTCGGTCACCTCGGTCTACGACGTGGTCGAGGAGGACGGCCGCCCCTGGCTCGTCATGGAGCTCGTCGAGTCCTGCAGCCTGCAGCAGGTCATCGACGGGCAGGGCCCGCTGCCGTGGCCGGCGGTGGCCCGCATCGGGCTGGACGTGCTGGCCGGGCTGACCGCGGCGCACCAGGCCGGGATCGTGCACCGCGACGTGAAGCCGGCCAACGTGCTGGTCGCCCCTGACGGGCGGGCCTGCCTCACCGACTTCGGCATCGCGACCGCCACCGGCGACCCGGCGATCACGACGACCGGCGCCATCATCGGCTCGCCGTCCTACATGGCGCCCGAGCGGGCCAACGGCGAGCCGCCCGGCCCGGCGGTGGACCTGTGGTCGCTCGGCGCGACGCTCTACACCGCCGTCGAGGGCCGTCAGGCGTTCGCCCGCGGCGAGCCGATGGCCACCCTCATGGCGGTCGTGACCGAGGAGCCGCCACCGCCGGTCAACGCCGGCCCGATCGAGCCGGTGCTGCGCGGCCTGCTCACCAAGGACCCGGCGCAGCGGATGACCGCCGAGCAGGCACGCCAGGGGCTGCAGGCGGCGCTGGACGGAGCACAGCACGGCCCGACCTGGTCGCCACCGCCGTCCCCACGGCCGCCGGACCCGGTGCCGGAGGTCGACCGGGTCGAGCGGATCGACGCCGCGGACCTCAAGGCACTGGCGGCCGCATCGGCGACGGTGATCGGAGCGGTGGCGCGGGACGCCCGGGACCAGGCCCGGCACCTGGCCGAGCGCCGCCGGGAGAAGCGGTCGCAGGAGCGGCAGCGCGCACCGGAGGCCCCGGCCCCCCAGCCGGCGCCGGCCCGTACGGGACGGCGGCCGGCGCAGCGCGCCGACACCCGGCCGCGGCGGCGCCGGTTCCGCCGTCGCTGGGTCGTCGTCCCGGTGCTCGTGGTGGTGGTCGCGCTGCTCGCCGTGGCGGCCGGCCTGGTGGTGCTCGCCGGCTACCTGCTCGGCTGGTGACGCGGACCGTCGCGACCTGCGGCAGGCTCGGTCCATGACGACACCACCCGCCGACCCGCCGCAGCCCCGCGACATCGCCCTGGAGATGGCGACGCCCGAGCAGGCCGCCGACCTGGAGGCGCAGAGCGATCCGGCGGACGCCCCGGACGAGGAGTGAGCACGTGCGCAGCCGCGACGTCCTGACCTACGCCTACTCGCAGGTCGCCGAGACCCTGGAGGGCACCGTCGAGGGGCTGGAGCCCGACGACCTCGCCCGCCGCGTGCAGCCCGGCGCCAACCCGATCGGCTGGCTGGCCTGGCACCTGCTGCGCATCCAGGACGACCACGTCGCCGACGTCGCCGGCACCGAGCAGGTGTGGACCGCCGAGGGTTGGGCCGGCCGCTTCGGCCTGCCGGTCGACGACGCGGCCACCGGCTACGGGATGAGCGACGAGGAGGTCGACGCCGTCCGGGTGCCCTCGGCCGACCTGCTGCTGGGTTACTCCCGGGCCGTGCACGCCCGGACGGCGGAGTTCCTGCGCGGCCTGTCCGACCACGAGCTCGACCGGGTCGTGGACACGAACTGGGACCCGCCGGTCACCCTCGGCGTCCGGCTGGTCAGCGTGCTCTCCGACGGCTTCCAGCACCTGGGCCAGGCGGCCTACGTGCGCGGCCTGCTCCGCGGCTGAGCCTCGACCAGCCGGGCGGGCTCGATCCGGCGCTCGGCGACGTAGTACAGCGTGGCCCCCTCGGGCACCGCGGTGTGCCAGGCGGGGCTGACCACCAGCGGCCCGCCGTCGGTGCGCAGCGCCAGCACCGTGGCTCCGAAGGTCCGCCCGAACCAGGTCTGGCAGTCGCCGAACGTGCGGTGCGGGAAGCCGGCGGGGAGGCGGGCGGAGTACGTGTTGCCGTGCCCGCCGCTGGTCATGAGGTCGCTGTAGACCTGCGCGATGCCGGGGTCGTTGGCCTCCTCGGTCAGCAGGAACGGCATGTGCCACTGCACCGCCTGGACGTCGGGGTGCACGTAGCGCAGCGTGTCCAGCCGGCCGAGGTCGCGCAGCGCGACGACCAGGTGGATGCCCGGGTTGGCGTGGGTGACGGCGAGCGCGACGGCGATGGCCTCGTTGTCGTCGCGGACGTCGACGACCGCGGTGCGGGCGCGGGCGACGCAGGCGCGGGCCATCACGGGGGCGGAGGTCAGGTCACCGCGGACGAAGTCCACGTCCACCCGCTCGGGCAGCGGGTCCTCGGGGACGTCGTCCCAGGTGCACAGGACCACGTGCGCGCGGTCCTCGGCGGTCAGCTCGGCGACGATGCGCGCCGTCCGCCCCGGCGTGTAGCCGAGCAGGACGACGTGATCGGTGAGGTCCAGGTCGACCAGCCCCCTCAGTCTCTTGCCGCGCCCCGTCTGCAGCGCCGCGGACAGCTGCGTGAACAGCAGGGTGAGCGTGACGATGCCGCCGACGATGACGTAGGCGCCGACGACGCGACCGCCGGTCGAGGCCGGGTAGACGTCGCCGTAGCCGACGGTCGCCGAGGTGACGACGAAGTACCACCAGTAGGTGCCCGGCGAGGCGATCCCGGTCCCGGCCGGCTCGACCAGCGCCATGGCCGCCCAGCTGGTCAGGAAGACGACGACCGCGACCGCCAGCGGCAGCCGCCACCCGGGCAGCCGCAGGCGCAGCATGCGCGCCAGACGCGCGATGAGGAACGGCACCCGCGGACCTCCCGACGACGACCGGGGCAACCTAACCGACGTGATCACCCGGCGGCGGCCCCCGCACGCCGGTCGTCCCCCGTATGGGGCGGGACCGGACGCCGACGGCCGGGCGGGTGGGCCGCCCCGGACGTAGCGTCCGGGCCATGAGCGAGCCGAGCCCCGACTTCTACGACCTGGAGGAACTCCTCGAGCCGGAGGAGATCGAGATCCGCGACCGGGTGCGCGCGTTCTGCGAGCGGGAGGTCACCCCGCGCATCAACGACTACTGGGAGCGCGCCGAGTTCCCCTTCGAGCTGGTGCCCAAGCTCGCCGGGCTCGGCATCGCCGGCGGCACCATCGAGGGCTACGGCTGCCCGGGGATGAGCAACGTCGCCGCCGGCCTGGTGGCCGCGGAGTTCGCCCGCGCCGACGGCAGCATCGGCACCTTCAACGGCGTCCACAGCTTCCTGGCGATGCAGTCGATCGCGATGCTCGGCGACGAGGAGCAGCGCGAGCGCTGGCTGCCCGCGATGGCCCGGATGGAGCGCATCGGCGCCTTCGGCCTCACCGAGCCCGCACACGGCTCGGACGCCGTCGGCCTGGAGACCTCCGCCCGCCGGGACGGCGACTCCTTCGTGCTCGCGGGTGCGAAGAAGTGGATCGGCAACGGCACCATCGCCGACCACGTGATCATCTGGGCCCGCGGCGAGGACGGCGCGGTCGGCGGCTACGTCGTCGACAAGGGGACGCCCGGCTACGAGGCCCGCGTGATGACCGGGAAGACGGCGCTGCGCGCGGTGTGGCAGGCGGAGATCACGCTGACCGACGTCCGGGTGCCCGCGGAGAACCGGCTGGCCCACTGCCGTTCCTTCCGGGACGTCTCGACGGTGCTGGACCGCACCCGCTACACCGTCGCCTGGCGGGCGCTGGGGCTGGCCACCGCCTCCTACGAGCTGGCCCTGGCGCACGCGCTGCGCCGCGAGCAGTTCGGCTTACCGATCGCCGGCTACCAGCTGGTGCAGGACAAGCTCGCCCGGATGCTCGCCGAGATCACCGCGATGCAGCTGATGTGCTGGCGGTTGTCGAAGCTGGCCGACGCCGGCCGGATGACCGCCGCGATGGCCTCCCTGGCGAAGATGAACCACGCCGCCAAGGCCCGGGCCATCGTCGCCGACGCCCGCGACATCCTCGGTGGCGACGGCATCCTCATCGACCACCACGTGGCCCGCCACCACGCCGACATGGAGGCCGTCTTCACGTTCGAGGGCACCGACTCGGTGCAGGCGCTCATCGTGGGCCGGGAGATCACCGGCCTGTCGGCCATCAGCGGACGGCGGCCCGAGCGCCGCTGAGCCGAGGGAGCAGCCCGGCCGCTCAGCCCGCCCGGCTGAGCGGCCGGGTCACCGACGTCAGCTCCCGGCACTCCGGGCACGCGGTGCGGCCGACACCGACCCGCTGCCACTCCTGCGATCCCCACACCTGCACGATCGCCCCGCAGACGGCGAGCTCCACCTCACCGTCCAGCTCGCTCGGCGGCCGGTGGGCCTCGACGGCGTGCCAGGGTGTGGCGTGCTCGGTCGGTCTGCCCGGGGACCATCGATCGGGGCGGGCGAACCCCACGGCGTAGGACTCCACGACCAGGTTGTGCCCTGCCTCACACCGGCAAAACGACACGATCCCGTCACGCCGGACGTCGCCGGCGGGTGTGTCCCCCGTTCCCGCGGGGAACACAGCAGGGATCCCGCACACCGAGGAGCAGCCGTGACCCAGACCGAGAGCCAGCGCGACGTGGTGGACCTGCTCAGCGCCGACCACCGCGAGTTCGACCGGATCTTCACCGAGCTCGAGGGCCTGGTCGGGCGGACCGGCCCCGACGTCCTGCGGCGCAAGCGAGAGCTGGTCGACGAGGTGACGATCGGCCTCGTCAAGCACTCCGTGGCCGAGGAGACCCGCGTGTACCCGCGCGTCGAGGAGCAGGTGGACCGCGAGGAGGCCGAGCACTCCAAGCACGAGCACGCCGAGGCCGAGGAGACCATGAAGCGGCTCGAGCGGATGGACCCCGACGACCCGCAGTTCGACACCGAGGTGGCCACGCTCATCCGGGAGATCCGGCACCACGTCGAGCACGAGGAGAGCCGGATGTTCACCGAGCTCCGGGCGAGCTTCACCCGCGAGCAGCTGGTGGAGATGGCCCGGGACGTCGAGCGGGTCAAGGCGATGGCGCCCACCCGGCCGCACCCGATGACGCCCAACGAGGGCGTGGTCCGCACCGTGGCCGGGCCGGTCGCCAGCCTGATCGACCACCTCCGGGACGCCGTCAGCGGCCGCGGCAAGCACGAGGGCTGAGCCCACCGGCCGCTCCGCCCGCGATACCGTCGGAGGGGTCGCGATCGCAGAGGAGCACGCCGGTGGAACCTGTCAGCCTGCTGGTCGGTGCGGCGCTGCTCGCGGCCGGGTTCCTCGGCGGCCGGCTCAGCCGGCGCAAGCCCACTCCCCCACCGGCGCCGCCCGCGCCGCTGTGCGGCTGCGGCCACACCCTCAGCCAGCACGACACCGAGACCAACACCTGCTACGCCGAGCTGCGGCGGGACACCTACGACAAGCGGGGCCGCTGGTCCGGGCACCAGTGGGTGCCGTGCACCTGCCGGCAGTACGTGGGCCCGCGCCCCATCGACGAGGTGTTCATGCCGCGGCTGCTGCCGCCGGCCACCGACTGACGTCAGCCGCCGTACCCGACCGGCTGCGGCAGAGCGCCGCGACCGACCCGGGTCACCGCGTCGGTGCACAACAGGTCGACGCCCAGCCGGGCCAGCCCGGCGGCCTCCCCCGGGTCGTCCACGATGCCCGCGGCGACCGCCAGCCCCCTCGCGTGCAGCCCGGCCACCACGGCCGGGTCGCGGCGGACGTGCTCGACCGACAGGTGCAGCTCGGTGAGCCCCCAGCGCCGCGCCCAGCCGGCCGTCCGGCGGGGGTCCTGCCACGGTTCGAGGATCACCGCCCCACCGACGGTGCCCCGCCCGGCGAGGGTCCGCGCGCTCAGCGCGTCGAAGGACGACGTGACGACCCGGTCGGCCCCCGGTCGCCGCCTCCGCCGCCGGTCGAGGTGCTCCGCCAGCAGCACGGCGGTCCGGGCGCGCCGGCTGCCGAGACCCGCCTTGACCTCGGCGACGACGAGCGCGCGTGCCGCCGCGGCGAGGTCGAGGACCTCGTCGAGGCTCGGTACGTGCGAGCCGCCGGGCAACCGGAGGCCGCGCAGCTCGGCGCAGCGGGTGTCCGCGACGACCGGGCCGGTGCCGGCGCCGGTGCCCAGCACCCGGCCGAGGTCGGGGTCGTGGGCGAGGACGAGGACCCCGTCGGCCGTGGCCCGCACGTCGACCTCCACCCCGTCGGCGCCGGCCTCCAGGGCGGCGGCCACCGCCGGCAGCGTGTTCTCGGTGAGCCGGGGGCCGGTGGGCGTGCCGCGATGGCCGATGACGCGCATGGCCCGGACGCTCGCCGTCCGCCACGACCGGCGGACGACGCCCACCTGCCGTGTCGGTGACCCACCCGTGAAGGCCTCGGGAGGGCCGCCCGGTCACCCCTGGGCCTCGACGGCTGCCAGCACCTCGTCGTCGGTCGGGTTGCGCAGCACCTGCCCGCGCCGCCAGACCACCACCGGCAGGTCGTCCTCGGACACCCCGAGCTCGGCGAGCAGCGCGGCGCCGTCCCCGGTGCTGTCGAGGTCGACGAAGACCGCGTCGAGCCGGCGGCTGGCGGCGAAGTCCTGCAGCCGCCGGCTGTCCGGGGAGCAGGGCCGGCCCACGATGCGCAGGTCCGCGGCGAGCTCGAGCAGCATCGAGCGGCGCAGCAGGAAGGCCCGCAGCACCAGCTCCTTGAGCCCGGCGTCGGCGGAGAAGACCTCGCGCATCCGGTCGTCGGGCACGCCGACCACCTCACCGCCGCGGATCACCACGGCGGTGAGCGAGACCGGGTCGGTGCTGAACAGGTCCAGCTCGCCGAGGAAGCGGCGCTCGCCGTGCACCGAGATGACCCGCTGGTCGGCCCGGCCGAGGTCCTCCACGACGGCGACCCGGCCGGACAGCACGACGTGGAAGTCGTAGCCCGGGTCGCCCTCCCGGAACAGGGTGTCGCCGGGGACGACCCGCCGGCGCGTCCCGAAGCGCTCGACCAGGGCCACCTGGGCGTCGGTCAGCTGCGGGAAGGCGCCGTCCCGGTCCGGGGTCTCCGGCAGGTCGGGGGGCAGGGGCGGCACGTCCTCGAGCGGGGCACGGCGCTCCCCGCTCCGCCGGGGGCCGAGCACCGGCAGCGCCGGGCTGCGGGCGCTGTCCCGCACGGGGTCGGCCGGGCCGTCGCCGCCCTCGGCGGCCAGCGCGGCGGCGAGGCTGTCGGTGTCGAACGGCCCGGTGTGCCGGCGCCCGTTGACGAAGAAGGTCGGGGTGCCGGTCACGCCGCTGGCCTCGGCCGACTCGACGTCCTCCTCGACCCGGCGGGCGAACCGGCCGGCCCCCAGGTCGCGGGCGAAACGCGGCACGTCCAGCCCCGCGGCCGCGGCGTGCTCCAGCAGGTCGGTCGGCAGCAGCCGGTCCTGACCGGCGAACAGCCGGTCGTGCATCTCCCAGAACCGGCCCTGGGCGCCCGCGGCCTCGGCCGCCTCCGCGGCCAGCCGCGCGTGCGGGTGGACGTCGACCAGCGGGACGTGCCGGAAGACGTAGCGCAGCCGGTCGCCGAAGCGCGCGCGGAGCTCCTCGACCGTCCCGGTGGCGCGGCCGCAGAACGGGCACTCGAAGTCGCCGTACTCGACCAGGGTGAGCGGCGCGTCGACCGGGCCGCGGACGTGGTCGCGGTCGACGTCGACCGGCGGGTCGAGCCGCACCGGCCGCGCTCCGGCGCCGGGGGGACGGCGGCGGTCGGCCAGCCGGAACAGCGCCCAGCCCAGCAGCGCCGCCAGCACCGAGGCGACCAGGACGCCGACCCGCGCCTGGTCGGCCCGCGCCTCGTCGTCGAAGGCCAGGTCGACGATGAACAGCGAGATGGTGAAGCCGATCCCCGACAGCGCCGCCCCGCCGGCCAGCTGCAGCCAGGTCAGCCCGGGGGCCAGCTCGCCCAGGCGCAACCGGACCGCGAGGCCGGTGCCCACCAGGATGCCGGCGAGCTTGCCGAGCACCAGCCCCGCGACGACGCCGAGGGTGACCGGCGAGCCGGCCGCGGTGCGCAGCGTCTCGCCGGTGAGCGGGACCCCGGCGTTGGCGAGGGCGAACACCGGGACGATCACGAAGCTGGTCCACGGCTGCCACAGCTGCTGCAGCCGCTCGCTGGCCGACACCGACCGGTCGATCGACAGCCGCGCGGCGCGGGCGAACTCCGGGTTGGGCGACTGCTGGTAGGCCCGCGCCCGCCGGGCGGCGTCCTCCACCTCCTCCCGCCGGGCCGGGTAGGCGGGGGTGAACAGGGCCATCACCACCCCGGCGAGGGTGGGGTGGACGCCGGACAGGTACATCGCCACCCAGACGGCGAGGCCCAGCACCAGGTAGGCCGGCCCCCGCCAGACCCTGAGGTAGCGCAGCCCGATCATGAGCGCCAACCCGGCCACGGCCACGGCCAGTGGCCCCGGGGCGAGGTCCTCGGTGTAGAACAGCGCGATCACCGTCAGCGCCCCGACGTCGTCGGCGATGGCCAGGGTGAGCAGGAACAGCCGCAGCTGCGCCGGGCACGCGGGCCCGACGAGCGCCAGCACGCCGAGCAGGAACGCGGTGTCGGTGGAGATCACCACGCCCCACGCCGCGGCGGCCTCGTCGCCGAGGGTGAACGCGACGTAGACCAGCGCCGGCACCGCCAGGCCGGTGACCGCGGCCAGGGCGGGCACCGCGGCCCGCCGCCGGTCGGTGAGCTCGCCCATCACCAGCTCGCGCTTGATCTCCAGCCCGACGACGAAGAAGAAGAACACCATCAGGCCGTCGTTCACCCAGTGCTGCAGGTCCAGGGAGAGCTCGGCGGAGGCGAAGCGGACGGCGAACTCGGTGTGCCAGAAGGCGTCGTAGCTGTCACCCCAGGGCGAGTTGGCCCACAGCAGCGCCGCGACGGTGGCCGCGAGCAGCAGCCCGGCACCCCCGGCCTCGGTGCGCAGCCGCTGCCGCAGCGGCGCGACCCGCGCGAGCAGCCCCCACCCGCCGGGCGTGGACTGCTGGCTGACGCTGGTGCTCACCGCATCCCCTCTCCGGTCACGGCCGGGTGCACCTGCGGCCCGGTGACGCCGCAGTGCGCGCACTCCTCGATGGGCAGCCGCTGCCGCGGCCCGGGCTCCGCCGTCGCCAGGGGCCGGCGGACCAGCACCGCGGCGACGACCGCCCCGCCGGCCAGCAGGCCGGCGCACACCAGCACGGCCGTGCGGAAGCCGGCGCCGAACGCGGCCGGGTCGCCGACCCCCGTGCCGCCGAGCCCGGCCACGGCCGGCACGACCGCGACGGCCAGGAGACCGGCGGCGCGGGCCACGGCGTTGTTCACCCCGGAGGCGACGCCGGCCAGCCGGTCGGGCGCGGAGTCCAGCACCGTCGCGGTCAGCGGCGCGACGAGCAGCGTGAGCCCGGCGCCGAACAGCATCGTCGCGGGCAGCACGTCCATGACGTAGGAGGCGTCCGGGCCGATCCGCACCATGAGCAGGGCGCCGACCGCGGCCACCAGCGGGCCGGCGACCAGCAGCGGCCGCGGGCCGATGCGCTGGGCCAGCGCGCCGACGCGCGCGGAGAACACCAGCATCAGCGCGGTCAGCGGCAGCAGGGCGGTGCCGGCCGGCAGCGGGTCGAACCCGGCGACGACCTGCAGGTGCAGGACGAGCACCACGAAGACCACGCCGAGGGCGGCGTAGACCAGCAGGGTGACGGCGTTGGCGGCGGTGAACTGCCGGGAGGCGAACAGCGTCGGGGGCACCAGCGGGGCCGGGGAGCGGCGCTGGACGACGGCGAAGGCGCCGAGCGCGACCAGCCCGGCGGCGACCCACGCCCACACGCCGGGGCCGGAGCCGGGCTCGCCCGCGGCGGTGAGCCCGTACGTCAGGGCACCGAGGCCCGCGACGACCAGCGCCGTCCCCGGCCAGTCCAGGTGCTGCGCCGCCTCCGGGTCCCGGGACTCGGGCACGTGCCGGACCGTGACGGCCACGATGACGGCGGCCAGCGGCAGGTTGAGCAGGAAGACCAGCCGCCAGTCGATGCCCACCAGCCAGCCGCCGACGAACGGCCCCACCGCGCCGGCGACCCCGCCCAGCCCCGACCAGGCGCCGACGGCCGCGGCCCGGTCGGGCCCGGAGAAGGACGCCGAGATGAGCGCCAGGCTGCCCGGGGTGAGCAGCGCGCCCCCGACGCCCTGCAGCGCCCGGGCGGCGACGAGCGTGCTGACATCGGGCGCCAGGCCGCACAGCAGGGACGCCGCGGCGAACCACACGGTGCCGACCAGGAAGACGCGCCGCCGGCCGAGCCGGTCGCCCAGCGAGCCGCCCATGAGGATCAGCGAGGCGAGGGTGAGCGTGTAGGCGTTGACCGTCCACTGCAGGCCGGTGAAGCCGGCGTCGAGCTCGGTGCCGATCCGCTCCAGCGCCACGTTCACCACGGTGGCGTCCAGCAGCGCCAGGCTGGAGCCCAGCACGGTCGCCAGCAGCACCCACCGGCCCTGCGGCGTGCCCATCCGCAGGCCGCCGTCCGGCAGCACCGGTCCCCGGGTCACGGCTCAGCCGTACCGGGCGACGAAGGTGGCCAGCAGCCGGCTGGGCTCGGTGACCACGGCCTGGCTCACCCGGGCGATGAGGTCGTCCATCTCCGCGGGCGGGAAGTAGCCGGCGTGCTGGTACACCCGCACGCGGGTGACCAGA
Organism: Geodermatophilus sp. SYSU D01176; assembly: GCF_054050015.1. NCBI lineage: Bacteria > Bacillati > Actinomycetota > Actinomycetes > Geodermatophilales > Geodermatophilaceae > Geodermatophilus > Geodermatophilus sp. SYSU D01176. The sequence continues at coordinate 23,844 of NZ_JBJGYN010000032.1, forward strand.
CCGGCGATGTCGAGCTCGGGGTGGAACTGGGTGGCGTAGACGTGGCGGCCGATCCGGAACATCTGCACCGGACAGCCGGGCGAGGTCGCCAGCAGCACCGCCGACGGCGGCAGCACGCGGCAGGCCTCCTTGTGCCCGACCAGCGCGTCGAACACGTCGGGCATGCCGGCGAGCAGCGGGTCGGCCCGGCCGGCGTCGGTCAGCGTCACCGGCACGCAGGAGACCGGCTCGCCGTGGGTGCGGTCGACCACCCCGCCCTGGTGCACGCCGAGGGTGCCGATGCCGTAGCAGGCGCCGAGGAAGGGCAGGTCGCGGGCGACGACCTCGTCGAGCAGGGCCGACACCTCGGCCTCGACCCGGCGCTGGACGGCGGACTTCCCGTCGGCCGGGTCGCTGGAGTTGAACGGCCCGCCGCCGAGGAAGACCCCGGCGTAGTCGTCGAGGTCCAGCGGCGGCAGCGGCCCCGCCTCCAGCCGGATGCGCCGCAGCCGGCCCTCGTCGAGGCCGGTGGCGCGGAGGAAGGCGGCGTACTCGTCGTCCGCGGCCTCGTCCTCGGGACGCGAGGCCAGCAGCAGGAAGGGCCGCACGGGTGCCGATGCTAGGGCGTGTCCGACGGGGTGGCCGGGCCGTCACCGCCCGCTGCCGAAGTCCTTCCGCGGGCCGGGCTTCCGTGATCGACTGCGCGGACCGTCCTCGGCGGCGGGAGAACCGGCACCTGGAGGCAGCGATGTCCCTGGAGCAGGACGTGGCGGCGGCCCGTCGGGCCGTCGCCGCGCTGGAACAGGCGTGCACCCCACTCGCCCGGCACTCCGGGGACACCGTGGACGCGCGCCGGCTGCGGATCGACGTCGCCCGGCGGCGCGACGACCTCGCCCTCCTGTGCGGCGCGGCGCGCACGGCCCCTGCCGCCCCGGGGCCGTCCGCCGCCGTCTGGGACGACGGTCACGACCCCGGGCGCGGCACGTCCGGCCGCGCGCTCCGGTGACGACGACCGCGCCGCGCGGGACGGGGGCGGCCTCCCCGGGACACGGGAACGGAGGACCGGCCCCGCGGCGCGCGGCCATCGCGGCGCGGACCCTGCGCACCGACCGGTGGTGGCTGCAGCCGCTGCTGACCGTGCTGGCGCTGGTCGCCTTCGTCGTCTACTCGACGGTCCGCGCGTTCCAGAACGCGTACTACTTCTCCGAGCCCTACATCTCACCGTTCTACTCGCCGTGCATCACCACCGGCTGCGAGGGCGAGACGTTCCCGGAGCTCTTCACCGGCCCCGCGTGGATCTCCCCGGCGATCTACATCCTCGTCGTGCCGCTGGGCTTCCGGCTGACCTGCTACTACTACCGGAAGGCCTACTACCGGTCGTTCTGGCTGTCCCCGCCGGCCTGCGCGGTGGCCGAGCCGCACCGGCGCTACACCGGCGAGACGCGTTTCCCGCTCATCGGCCAGAACGTGCACCGGTACTTCTTCTACCTGGGGCTGCTGTTCAACGTCGTCCTCACCTACGACGCCGTCCTCGCCTTCCGCGACGAGACCGGTGCGTGGGGGCACATGGGCCTGGGGACGCTGGTGCTGCTCGCCAACGCCGCCCTGCTGTGGCTGTACTCGCTGTCCTGCCACTCCTGCCGGCACATCGTCGGCGGCCGGCTCAACTCCTTCTCCCGGCACCCGCTGCGCTACCGGTTCTGGACGGTCGTCTCGCGGCTGAACGCCCGGCACATGCAGTACGCCTGGATCTCGCTGTTCGGCGTCGCGTTCGCCGACTTCTACGTCTTCCTGCTGGCCACCGGCACCATCTCCGACCTGAGGTTCTTCTGATGGAACTCGAACGGCACTCCTACGACGTCGTGGTGGTCGGGGCCGGCGGCGCGGGCCTGCGGGCCGCGATCGCCGCGCACGAGGCCGGGGCCCGCACGGCCGTCGTCTGCAAGTCGCTGCTCGGCAAGGCGCACACCGTCATGGCCGAGGGCGGCATCGCCGCGGCGATGGGCAACGCCTACCCCGAGGACGACTGGCGGGTGCACTTCCGGGACACCATGCGCGGCGGGAAGATGCTCAACCACTGGCGGATGGCCCAGCTGCACGCGCAGGAGGCCCCCGACCGGGTGCGCGAGCTCGAGGACTGGGGTGCGCTGTTCGACCGCACCCCCGACGGGCTGATCAGCCAGCGCGACTTCGGCGGGCACCGCTACGCCCGCCTGGCGCACGTCGGCGACCGCACCGGGCTGGAGCTGATCCGCACCCTGCAGCAGCGCACCGTGGCCCTCGGCGTCGACGTCTACATGGAGTGCACCGTCACCCGGCTGCTCACCGACGACGAGGGGATCACCGGCGCGTTCGGCTACTGGCGGGAGTCCGGGCGGTTCGTCGCCTGGGAGGCGCCGTCGGTCGTGCTGGCCACCGGCGGGATCGGCAAGGCCTGGAAGGTCACCTCGAACTCGTGGGAGTACACCGGTGACGGGCACTCGCTGGCACTGGCGGCCGGCGCCGGGCTGGTGAACATGGAGTTCGTCCAGTTCCACCCCACGGGGATGGTCTGGCCGCCGTCGGTACGCGGGATCCTGGTCACCGAGAGCGTCCGGGGCGACGGCGGCGTGCTGCGCAACTCGGCGGGCAACCGGTTCATGTTCGACTACATCCCCGACTTCTTCCGCAAGGAGACGGCGGAGACCGAGGACGAGGCCGACCGCTGGTACGACGACAAGAAGAACAACCGGCGCCCGCCCGAGCTGCTGCCCCGCGACGAGGTGGCCCGGGCCATCAACAGCGAGGTCAAGGCCGGGCGCGGGTCGCCGCACGGCGGGGTGTTCCTCGACATCGCGTCGCGCCGGCCGGCCGAGTACGTGCGCCGGCGGCTGCCGTCGATGTACCACCAGTTCAAGGAGCTGGCCGACGTCGACATCACCGCCGAGCCGATGGAGGTCGGCCCGACCTGCCACTACGTGATGGGCGGCGTCGAGGTCGACCCGGACACCGCCGCGGCGTCCGTCCCGGGTCTGTTCGCGGCCGGCGAGGTGGCCGGCGGCATGCACGGCTCCAACCGGCTGGGCGGCAACTCGCTGTCGGACCTGCTGGTCTTCGGCCGGCGCGCCGGTGCCGCCGCCGCCGAGCACGCGGCCAAGCGGGCCGGCGTGGTGGCGCTGCGCGAGGAGGCGCTCGCCGAGGCCGCGCGGGCGGCCCTGGCGCCGTTCGAGCGGGAGGGCGGCGAGAACCCGTACGCGGTGCAGTCCGAGCTGCAGCAGACGATGCACGACCTGGTCGGCATCATCCGCACCGCCTCGGAGATGGAGCGCGCGCTGGAGCGGATCGCCGTGCTGCGCGAGCGGGTGGCGGCGCTGTCGGTGGAGGGGCACCGGCAGTACAACCCCGGCTGGCACCTGGCGCTGGACCTGCCGCACCTGCTGTCGGTCAGCGAGTGCGTCGCGCGGGCCGCGCTCGCCCGGGAGGAGAGCCGCGGCGGGCACACCCGCGACGACTTCCCCGCCACCGACGCGGCGTGGGGGCGGATCAACCTGGTGTGCACCCGGACGCCGGACGGCACGGTGGCCGTGACCCGGCAGCCGCTGCCGGAGATGCCACCGGAGCTGGCCGAGGTCTTCGAGGAGGCACCGTGACCGAGCCTGGGGAACCGAGCATCGGTGCGGACGGCGACGGCGCGGGCGGTCGCGGCGGTTACGACGCCACCTTCCGCGTCTGGCGCGGGGACGCCTCCGGCGGGGGGCTGCAGACCTTCACCGTGACGGTGAACGAGGGCGAGGTCGTCCTCGACGTCATCCACCGCCTGCAGGCCACCCAGGCCGGCGACCTCGCCGTCCGGTGGAACTGCAAGGCCGGCAAGTGCGGGTCCTGCAGCGCGGAGGTCAACGGCCGGCCGCGGCTGATGTGCCTGACCCGGATGAGCACCTTCGCCGAGGACGAGACGGTGACCGTGACCCCGCTGCGGACCTTCCCGGTCATCCGCGACCTGGTCACCGACGTCTCCTACAACTACGAGAAGGCCGCGCAGATCCCGGCGTTCACACCGCGGCCGCGGGACCCCGACGGCAACCACCGGATGCAGCAGGTCGACGTCGACCGGCCGCAGGAGTTCCGCAAGTGCATCGAGTGCTGGCTGTGCCAGGACACCTGCCACGTCATCCGCGACCACGAGGAGAACAAGGCCGCCTTCGCCGGGCCGCGCTTCCTCATCCGGCTGGCCGAGCTCGACATGCACCCGCTCGACGTCGTCGACCGGCGCAACGCCGCCCAGCAGGAGTTCGGCCTCGGCTACTGCAACATCACCAAGTGCTGCTCCGAGGTCTGCCCCGAGGGCATCCACCTCACCGACAACGGGATCATCCCGCTCAAGGAGCGGGTCGTGGACCGGAAGTACGACCCGCTCACCTGGCTGGGGTCGAAGATCCGGCGACGTCGTCCGGACTGATGAAGGCCCCCTCTGCCCCCCGCCACTCGCAGGCTCGCGGCGGGACCCTGCAGAGGGGCCGTCAGTCGTCCTGCTGGGCGGCCCGGCGCTCGGCCCCGGTCTCCTCCGCGTAGCCGACGTCCTGACCGGCCACCCGCCCGACGAACGTGTCGGACTCGCCGGTCCCGGTGGTGGCCCGGGCGTCGGGGGCGTCGTCCGGCCCGCCGCCCGTGGCGCGGGTCAGCGCCTCGGCGTCGTCGCGGTCGACGTCGTCCTCACCGGGCCGCGGATCTGTGTCCATGTCGCCGTCCTCCGGAGGTGTCTGCGGATCGGTCCCGCCGTACCCCGCGGGCCCGGGCGGCTCACCGGGATCCCGCCCCCGGCGCGTCCCGGTGAGCCGCCCAGGCCCATCCGCACCGGGCGTCACAGACGACCTGGGCGGTTGGCGGGTTCTGCCAGCACCGCCAGCCCGATTCGTGGGACCTGCTGCACAACCCGCGGCCGTGATCAGCCGATTGTGGCGGCATGGCACGCCGCCTCTCCCTCGCGAGGACCCAGACCCAGCGCCGGGTCGCCCCCGCAGCCGCGCCCGCCCCCTGGTGGCGGGACGCGGTCGTCTACCAGGTGTACCTGCGCTCGTTCGCCGACAGCGACGGCGACGGCATCGGGGACCTGCGCGGGCTGCGGCAGCGGCTGCCCTACCTGTCCTGGCTCGGCGTCGACGCGGTGTGGATCAACCCGCACTACCCGTCGGGTGGCGCGGACGGCGGCTACGACGTCGTCGACTACCGGGCGGTCGACCCCGACTACGGCGACGTGTCCGACCTCGAGGCCCTGGTGGACGACGCCCGCCGGCTGGGCCTGAAGGTCGTCCTCGACGTCGTCCCGAACCACACCTCGGACCGGCACCCGTGGTTCCAGGCCGCGCTGGCCGACCCGGACTGCCCGGAGGCCGCGCGCTACCACTTCGCGCCGCCGTCGGAGCAGCCGCCGAACAACTGGCAGTCGCTCTTCGGCGGGCCGGCCTGGTCGCGCACCCCGGACGGGCGCTGGTACCTGCACCTGTTCGCCCCCGAGCAGCCCGACCTGAACTGGCGCGACCCCGTCGTGGCCGAGGACTTCGAGCGCACGCTGCGCTTCTGGCTGGACCGCGGCGTCAGCGGCTTCCGCGTCGACGTCGCCTACGGCCTGTTCAAGGACGCCGGCCTGCGGGACAACCCGGGCAGCTACTCCCCCACGCTGTTCGGCCACGGCCCCGAGCAGGCCATGACCTGGAACCAGCCCGAGGTGCACGACGTGTGGCGCCGGTGGCGCTCGGTCTGCGACGAGTACCCCGACACGATGCTGGTCGGCGAGGTCTGCCTGGCCGACCTGGAGCAGGTCGCCCTCTACTCCCGGCCCGACGAGCTGCACCAGTCGCTGTCGTTCCGGCTGCTGAAGTCGACGTGGGCGGTGGCGCCGTTCGTCGAGGCCATCGCCGGTGCGCTGGACGCCTACGGCCGCGTGGGTGCGCCGGTGTCCTGGGTGCTGGGCAACCACGACAAGGAGCGGCAGGTCACCCGCTTCGGCGGCGGCGAGGTCGGCACCGCCCGGGCCCGCGCCGCGGCGCTGCTGACGCTGGCGCTGCCCGGCTCCGCCTACCTGTACGCCGGCGACGAGCTGGGGCTGCCGCAGGCGCACGTGCCCGACGAGGCCAAGCAGGACCCGATCTTCCACCGCAGCGGCGGCGCCCGCGCCGGTCGCGACGGCTGCCGGGTGCCGATGCCGTGGAACGCGGCCGAGGGCGTCGGCTTCTCCCCCGAGGGGGCCGCCGAGCCGTGGCTGCCCATCCCGGCCGACTGGAACCGCTACGCGGTGTCGGTGCAGGCGGGCCAGGGCGGCTCGACGCTGACCCTGCACCGCCGTGCGCTGGCGCTGCGCAAGGCGCACCCGGCGTTCGGCTCGGGCTCGGCGACGGTCACCAGCCGCGGCGACGTGCTGACGATCCGGTCGGTCGGCGGCGGCGAGGCGGTGCGCTGCGTGGTCAACATGGGCAGCGAGACGGTGCTGGCCGGCTGCCCCGGGCAGGTGCTGCTCGCCTCCACCGCGGCCGTCCGGCGCTCCGGCGGCACGGTGGCGCTGCCGCCGGACAGCGCCGTGTGGCTGCTCGAGGACTGAGTCCGGCCGGCAGCGCCGGCGACTGTGCGCCCCGGTGTCGTGTCAGCTCGTGCTGAGACGACACCGAGCGCACACGTCGTCAGCCCGACGGTCAGCTCCAGAATTCGTCGTCCGCCCGTGGATCGACCGCCAGATGCCAGTGTGCCCTCGGAACTGGTGGACGAGCCCGTCAGGAGTGGTCTCTCAGGTGGCCGGCACGACGCACACCAGGGGTGCGGTGCGTGTGTCCGCCTGACGCCGGTGGTCGGCAGCAGGCTCCTAGTCGGACGCCCCGTCGGGCGCCGCGGTCCGCGTGACGTAGCCGAGGCCCGCCGGGCGCTCGCCGGCCACGTCCAGCGCCTCGACCGCGCCGACGTCGTCCAGCCCGTCCCGGCCCGTGAGCTCGAAGAGCTCGACCTGCTCCTCGATCCACCGCTGGTGGCCGTTCCACGCGGTGAGCGCGGTGGTGCCGAGCACGGTGGCGATCCGCTCCCACGAGGCACCGGCGCGCCGCGCGGCGTGGATGCCGCGGTGCTGCGCGTCGTAGGCCCGGCGCGCGACGCCGACGCCGAGGTCCACCATCTCCAGGGCCTCGTCGAGGTCCAGCGGCTCGACGTGCCCGCGCAGGTGGTCGGTCCAGGAGTGCGAGGGCCGGACGGCGGGGCACGGGACCGCCGCCGCGCTGTCCCGACGGTTCAGGAAGTCCATCCGGGTCACCGCCGTGACGATCGGGATCTCGACCTCGAGGAGTGCGCGCCTGCCCGTCATGGGGACCGAGGATCGGCGACCCGGACGCCGTGGTCGGGCACGACCGCGCGTGTCAGCGGCCGCGGTGCGGACACGCGGCCGGGCATCACGCTCCCGGCCGGGCAGGTCACCGAGCGCGGCCGGCCGCCCCGTGTCGCCGGTGTCAGTCGGCGGTCACCGCGTCGGCCGCGGTCCGCAGCCGGACGGCGTCCAGCGCGGTGAGCGCACCGAGCTCGTCGGCGACCATGACGACGTCGGTGATCCGGCCGTCGGCCAGCGTGAGCACGTCGACCACCCGCAGCCAGAGCTCCCGCCCGGTGGCCGGCAACGGTCCGGCGGACGTCGGCCAGGTGCCGACCTGCCGGCCGCCCATGCGGAACGCGACGGCGACCCGGTCCCCCTCCTCGACGACCGACAGCACCTCGCGCCGCACCGGGGCGAAGGTGTGCTGCACCGCCCGCGCCCGGTCGACGAGGTCCGCCGTCGACACCCGCGCGCCGTTGACCGTCACCGGGTCGGCGTAGAGCTCGCGGAAGGCCGCGGCCGCCGCGGCGTCGTCCACGGGGAGGGGGTCGGACCACAGCCGCAGCAACCGCTCGACGTCGAACGCCACCGCCCCATGCTCGCCGGGACCGGCGGACCGCCCCAGGGCCCGACGTCCCGCCGACCGGCCGGCGCGGTGTACAAGGAGGGGGCACCCACCCGCGGCACGAGGAGCTCCATGGCCCTGACCAGCAGCCCGGCGACCGACCTGACCGAGGCGCTGCGCCGCGCGGGTGTCGGCGACGTCGACGACTCCGGCCTGGCCCGGGCCCTGTACGCCTCCGACGGCTCGCTGTACCGGGTGCTGCCGCGCGCGGTGGTGCGTCCGCGGCACCCGGACGAGATCGAGGCCACCCTCGCCGTCTGCCGCGAGCTCGGCGTGCCGTTCACCGCGCGCGGCGCCGGTACCTCGATCGCCGGCAACGCGGTCGGCCGCGGGGTCGTCCTCGACACCAGCCGGTACCTGTCCCGGGTGCACGCGGTCGACGCCGAGGCGAGGACGGCGACCGTCGACCCCGGCGTGGTGCAGGCGGCGCTGCAGACCGCGGCCCGGCCGCACGGGCTGCGCTTCGGCCCCGACCCGAGCACGCACAACCGCTGCACGATCGGCGGGATGATCGGCAACAACGCCTGCGGCTCCCGCGCCCTGGGCTACGGCCGGACGTCGGACAACGTGGTGGGGCTCGACGTCGTCACCGGGGCCGGCGAGCGGCTCACGCTCGATCCGGGTGCCTTTCGCGCGCGAAAGGCACCCGAGGGTGGGGTGCTCGGCGAGCTGCGGCGGCTGGTGGACGGCGAGCTCGCGGCCATCCGCACGGAGCTCGGCCGCTTCGGCCGGCAGGTGTCGGGCTACTCGCTGGAGCACCTGCTGCCCGAGCGGGGCTTCGACGTCGCCCGCGCGCTCGTGGGCAGCGAGGGCACCCTGGCGGTGGTGCTCGGCGCGACCGTCCGGCTGGTCGCCGACGCCCCGTTCCGCGGCCTGGTGGTGCTGGGCTACCCGTCGATGGCCGACGCCGCCGACGCCACCCCCGGCCTGCTGCCGCACGGGCCGACCGCCGTCGAGGGGCTCGACCAGCGGATCGTGCAGCGGCTGCGCGACGTGCCCGCGGCCGTCGTGCCGGACCTCCCCCGCGGCGACGGCTGGCTGATCGTCGAGCTGACCGGCGACAGCGTCGCCGAGGTCGAGGCGAAGGCGCGCGGCGTGCTCGCCGACGCCGCCGCGCTGGACACCCTGGTCGTCACCGACGTCGCCGAGGCCGCCGCCATCTGGCGGATCCGGGAGGACGGCGCGGGTCTGGCCGCGCGCACCTCCGACGGGCGCCCCGCGCACGCCGGCTGGGAGGACGCCGCCGTCCCGGTCGAGCAGCTCGGCGCCTACCTGCGCGAGTTCGAGGCGCTGCTGGACCGGCACGGGCTGCAGGGCGTCCCGTACGGCCACTTCGGTGACGGCTGCGTGCACGTGCGGATCGACTTCCCGCTCGGCACGGGTCCCGACCGCGGCCGCGAGGCCTACCGCGCCTTCGTGCAGGAGGCCGCCGCGCTGGTCGCCCGCTACGGCGGCTCGGTCTCCGGCGAGCACGGCGACGGCCGGGCCCGCAGCGAGCTGCTGTCGCACATGTACTCCCCCCACGTGCTGGGACTGTTCGAGCGGGTCAAGGGACTGTTCGACCCGGCCGACGTGCTCAACCCCGGCGTCCTGGTGCGCCCCGCGCGGGTCGAGGACGACATCCGGGTGGCCGCGGCACCGCGGCGGACGACGGACCTGGCGCTGGCCTACCGGCACGACGGCGGGGACTTCTCCGCCGCGGTGCACCGCTGCACCGGCGTCGGCAAGTGCCGGGCCGACCTGCAGGCGAGCGGCGGGGTCATGTGCCCGTCCTGGCCGGCGACCCGGGAGGAGAAGGACACCACCCGCGGCCGGGCGCGGGTGCTGCAGGAGATGCTCGCGCCGGGCGGGCCGGTGCGGGACTGGCGCTCGCCGGAGGTGCACGCGGCGCTGGACCTGTGCCTGTCCTGCAAGGGCTGCTCCCGGGACTGCCCCACCGGCGTGGACATGGCCTCCTACAAGGCCGAGGTGCTGCACCAGAGCTACCGCCGCCGGCTGCGCCCGCGCGCGCACTACACGCTGGGCTGGCTGCCCCGCTGGGCCGACGTCGCCGCCCGCGCGCCCCGGCTGGCCAACGCGGTGACGCGCTCGCGCCTGGGCGGCCGGCTGGCCAAGTGGGGCGCCGGCGTCGACCAGCGCCGCTCCCTGCCGGCCTTCGCCGCACGCACCTTCCGGGCGGCGTGGGCCGCGCGACCGGAGCAGGCCGGCGACGGTCCGCCGGTCGCGCTGTGGGTCGACTCGTTCACCGACCACTTCGCGCCCGAGGTCGCCGAGGCCACGGCCGCGGTGCTGGAGGACGCCGGCTACCGGGTGCAGGTGCCGCCGGCCGAGGCCTGCTGCGGGCTGACCTGGATCACCACCGGCCAGCTGGACGCCGCCCGCCGCAACCTCGGCCGCACGATCGAGCTGCTCGCCCCACTGGTGGACGACGGCGTCCCGGTGGTCGGCGTGGAGCCCTCCTGCACCGCGGTGCTGCGACACGAGGCGCTGGAGCTGGTCGGCGGAGCGGCCGCGGAGCGGGTCGCCGCGGGCACCCGCACGCTGGCCGAGCTGCTGCGGGAGACGCCGGGCTGGACACCGCCGTCCCTGGCCGGGGTCGAGGTCGTCGCCCAGCCGCACTGCCACCACCACGCCGTCCTCGGGTGGGCGACCGACGAACGACTGCTGCGCGAGGCCGGCGCGACGGTGACCCGGGTCGGCGGCTGCTGCGGGCTGGCCGGCAACTGGGGCGTCGAGCGCGGCCACCACGAGGTGTCGGTGGCGATCGCCGAGCACCAGCTGCTGCCCGCCGTCCGGGCCGCGGGGCCGGACGCCGTCGTGCTCGCCGACGGCTTCTCCTGCCGCACCCAGCTGGACCAGCTCGCCGGCCGCGACGGCCTGCACCTGGCCCAGCTGCTCGCCCGGGCGACGGGGGCCTGACGTGTTCGACCACCTCACCGTCGAGGACCTGCGGGCGGGCGGCAGCCTCAAGTGGTCGCTGTACCCGGAGGCGATCGGGTCGTTCGTCGCGGAGATGGACTTCGGCACCGCGCCGGCGGTCACCGCGGCGCTGCACGCGGCGGTGGACGGTGCCGTGTTCGGCTACCTGCCGCCGGCGCTGCTGCAGCGGATGTCGGAGGCCTATGCGGCGTGGTCGGCCGACCGGTACGGCTGGACGGTGCCGCCCGAGCGGGTGCGGCCGCTGGCCGACGTCCTGGCCGGCCTGGCCGCCGCGATCGAGCACTTCTCCCGCCCGGGCAGCCCGGTGGTGCTGCCGACGCCGGCCTACATGCCCTTCCTCACCCTGCCGGGCGTGCTGGGCCGCGAGGTCATCGAGGTGCCGATGGCCCGGGACGGCGACCGGTACGTCTACGACCTCGACGCGCTGGACGCCGCGTTCCGGGCCGGCGGGCACCTGATGGTGCTGTGCAACCCGCACAACCCCATCGGCCGGGTGCTCGAGCCCGCGGAGATGACCGCCGTCGCCGAGGTCGTCGACCGTCACGGCGGGCGGGTGTTCTCCGACGAGATCCACGCGCCGCTGGTGTACCCCGGGCACCGGCACGTGCCCTACGCCTCCCTGGGCGAGGTGCCGGCCGGGCACGCGGTCACCGCGACCTCGGCGTCCAAGGCGTGGAACCTGCCGGGCCTGAAGTGCGCGCAGCTGGTCCTCTCCAACGACGCCGACGCCGCGACCTGGGCCCGGGTGGGGCTGCACCCGGAGCACGGCGCCTCCACCCTCGGCGTCGTCGCGAACACCGCCGCCTACACCGGCGGCGCCGGCTGGCTGGACGACGTCCTGGCGTACCTCGACGCCAACCGCCGGCTGCTGGCCGACCTCGTCGCCGAGCACCTGCCCGGCGTGCGGTACACCCCGCCGGAGGGCACCTACCTGGCCTGGCTGGACTGCCGGCAGCTCGGGCTGGCCGAGCCCGGCCCGTTCTTCCTCGAGCGGGCCGGGGTGGCCCTCACCGACGGGCTGCTGTGCGGCACCTCCGGCCGGCAGTACGTCCGGCTGAACGTCGCCACCCCGCAGCCGGTGCTGACCGAGGTCGTCGGGCGGATGGGCGCCGCGCTCGCCGCCCGCTGAGCACGCGGCCCCGTGCACCGCACCGCGGCACCGCTGTCCACATCGGCGTGCTCGACTCGAGCACGGTGACGGACCTCGTCGCCGGGTCCGGACCGCGGTTCCGCGAGCGCGGACGGACGGAGTCGAGGGGTGTGCCCGGCGACTGGCAGCTGCACCTCGTGGAGCACAGCGCCTGACCGGACGGCAGGCACGGCCCTGACACGTCGGCCCAGTACCGGGCGTGGAACGGCAGAGCCGCGATCGTACGGCCCGGCCGTCGGCTGGTCCTGCACCACGGTGCTCCGCATCCGACCGCTCGGCCAGCTGCCGGCCGGGACCGGCCTGGTGCCGACCTGAGGGCCGCCGGTCACCCAGTCCCGGGCGGCACCGGAATCGGTTCCACCGAGTGCCGGATGATGCCACGCTCGGAGAGGTGTCGCCGATCCCCCCGCGACGCCTGGCCGTGCACGGCCGACGCGAGGAGCAAGCCGTCATCGCGTCCGTCCTCGATGGGCTTCGTCGGGGACGGAGCGGCGTCGTCGTCGTCCGTGGGCCGGTGGGGATCGGCAAGTCGACGCTGCTGGAACTGGGCGCGGAGGGCGCCGAGGACCTCCGCGTGCTGCGCGCCCGCGGGGTCGAGTCCGAGACCGAACTGGCCTTCGCAGGCCTGCACCAGCTCCTGCACCCGGTGCTCGACCGGATGCGCCTGCTCCCCACACCTCAGCGCCGGGCGCTGGCATCGGCGCTGGGCATCGAGGACGGCCGGCCGAACGCGTCGCCGGCCGACCGGTTCCTCGTCGCCCTCGCCGTCCTGGGCCTGCTGGCGGCGGCGGCCGAGGAGTCACCGGTCCTCTGCCTCGTGGACGACGCCCACTGGCTCGACCACGCCTCGGCCAGCGCGCTCCACTTCGTCGCCCGCCGGCTCGGCGACGACCCCATCGGCATGGTCTTCGCCGTCCGGGACCCTGATCCCCACCACTTCCCCACGGCTGATCTGACGGAGCTGCAGCTCGGGGGCCTGGACGTCGACGGAGCCGCCGCGCTGCTGTCGGACCGTGCGGGAGCGACCGTGGAGCGGGAGGTGTGCGAGCGACTCGTGCGCTGGACCGGGGGGAACCCGCTCGCGCTGAGTGAGCTCCCGTCGGTGCTCACCACGGAGCAACTGGCCGGACTGTCTCCGCTGCCGTCGCCACTGCCGCTGCCGAGCCACGTGGAGCGGGTGTTCGCCGATCGAGTGCAGCGGCTGCCCGAGGACACCAGGACGCTGTTGCTCGTCGTCGCGGCCGAGGACAGCGGAGAACTGGCTCGCGTGACGCGGGCTGCCCGCATGCTGGGCCTGTCGGACGCCGTGCTCGAGACCGCCGAGAACAGCGGGTTGGTCGACATCCGGGAGCGGCAGATCGGCTTCCGGCATCCCCTGGTCCGAACGGCCGTGTACCAGGCAGCCCCCGCACTCCGACGCCGGGAGGTGCACCGTGCCCTCGCACGAGTGGCGAGCCGGGCGGGCGACGCCGACCGCCGGGCATGGCACGCGGCGGCAGCCGCCGTGGAACCCGACGAAGCGGTCGCAGACGGGCTCGAGCAGGCCGCAGCCCGGGCCAGCGGCAGAGGCGGGTTCGAGGCCGCGGCAGCCGCCCTCGTGCGGGCGGCCGGCCTGACGCCCGACGGCGCCGACCGCTGCCGCCGTCTCGTCGCGGCCGCCGGGAACGCCTGGACCGCAGGCCACCTCCGGGATGCGTCCCACCTCCTCGACGTGGCCCGGCCGCTGGCCTCCGGCCTCCCGCTGCGCGCGGAGATCGACCGGCTCCGGGCGTGGCTGGAGTTCAGCATCGGATCCCCCGCCACGGCACACCGCATCGTGATCGACGCAGCCGACGCGATCGCCTCGAGCGACAGCCCCCGGGCGCGCCACCTGCTCGCCGCCGCAGCCGAGTCGGCCTGGCTCGCCTCCGACCACGGGGTCGGCGCCGAGATCCGGCGCGTCATGGCACGGCTCGACCCGCCCCGGAACGACCGCGATCGAGTACTGGCCGATGGGCTCGCCGGCTTCCTCGCCCTCCTCGAGGGGCGGCCGGACGAGGCCGTCCCCCTGGTCGCCCGGTCCCTGCGCACCGCCGAACGGCTCGGCGACCGGGACCTGCTGGCGGCGGCAGCCCAGCACGCCCACTACATCGGCGACGACGACGCGGCGCTGCGGTTGGCCACCAGAGAGGTGGCGCAGGCCCGAGCGGCCGGCGCCGTCGCCGATCTGGTGCTCGCGCTGCCCCGGCTGGTGCACGCGGAACTGCTGCACGGGCACTGGACGGCGGCGGCAGCCGCGGCCGAGGCGTTGCGCCTCGCCGAGGGCATGGGCCACGCCGAACTGTCCGCCCTCCCGCTCGCCTGGCTCACCCTGCTGGCCACGCTCCGGGGGGATCGCGACAGGGCACGTGCCTACGCGGTTCGGGCCGAGACGCTCGCGGAGACGCACGCCCTCGGTGTCCACCGCCTTCCCGCGCTGGAGGTCATCCGCTGGGCGCGAGCCACGGAGAAGCTCGCCGCGGCGCGCCCGGCGTCAGCGTTCGTGCTGGTGGACGACCTCCACCACCCGGTGGTCACGCTGATGGCGACGATGGACCGCGTCCAGGCGGCCGCCCGGTCGGACCACCGCGACCGCGCCCGGCACTGGCTGGCAGGGATCGAAGCAGTCGCCACCGCCAACCGCATGCCCTGGGCCGAGGCCCTGGCCGCCCACTGCCGCGGTGTGCTGTCAGAGGGAACCGTCGCGGCCCAGCACTTCGCCGAGGCGCTGCGGCGGCACGAGGACGCCCATCGTCCGTTCGACCACGGCCGGACGCTCCTGGCCTACGGAGAGGTCCTGCGCCGCTCCCGGAGGCGCGTCCAGGCGCGCGCTCATCTCGCCGCGGCCCTCGACCTGTTCGAGAGCACGGGAGCTGTGCCGTGGGCGGAGCGCGCCCGGTCGGAACTGCGCGCGTGCGGGGAGACCACCCACCGGCGTGACCCCGCCGCGCCGCAGCGGCTCACCCCGCAGGAACTGCAGGTGGCTCGGTTCGTGGCCACGGGGTTGCCGACCCGTGCGGTGGCCGCCCAGCTCTTCCTGAGCCCCCGCACGGTCGACTTCCACCTCCGAAACGTCTTCACCAAGCTGGGGATCAGCTCCAGAGCAGAACACGCCGCGCACCGGCTGGAGTGACCCCGAACAGGAGGGGGATCCCGGCATTTTCGCCGGTACGTCCTCGCCGCCCCCAGGCCTAGCGTCGGTCCACCCGATCGAGCCGCCGCAAGGGGTCGCCATGACCACCCCCCTCGAACCCGACCTGCGCCCCAGCTACCTGGAGCACCGCGCCATGCGCACGGACGCCGCCCGCCTCACCCAGCTCGTCGCCGCCGCCCGGCCGTCCGACAGCGAGCGGCTGGAGGCCCTGGCGGCCTGGTACGGCCACTACGAGCGGGCCATCCACGACCACCACACGGCCGAGGAAGCCGTGGTCTATCCCGCGCTGCTGGAGCGGGACCCGTCCTTCGCCGAGGCCGACGGGCAGCTCGAGGGCCAGCACTGTGTGCTGGCCGACCGCCTCACGGTCGCACGCGAGAGCCTCGGCGGTCTCTCGACCGCGGCCGGCGGAGCGGCCTGGGAGCAGGAGCACGCAGACGCTGTCGGCGCCGCACAGGCACTGCGGGAGATCATCGACACGCACACGCACCACGAGGAGGACGTGGCGTTCTCCCGGTACCGGCGGGCCTTCACGGCCGAGGAGTTCGCCGACCTCGGCAAGGCCGCCTGGAAGGTGGTGGGCGCCCGCGCCGTGGTGTTCGCCGGGCCGTGGGTCCTCGACCACGCCACCCCCGAGGAGCGCACCCGGACGCTCGCGGCGCAGCCCCTGCTGCTCCGCGTGCTCTACCACCTGTGGCTGCGGCCACGCTACGTGCGGCTCGCGCGGCCGCTCCAGGTCCCGGGTCCCGGCACATCACTCCGAACGGAGGCCTGACATGCCCACCATCCCGTGGCGCACCGCGACCACCCCGGAACCCACGCAGCAGTACGTCGTCCTGGCCAGCCGGCTCCCGCTGCGCTCGATCACGCGAGTGCCGTGGTTCACGGGCCTCACCGTGTCCGTCGTCCGGCAGCTGGAACGGACCGACGGGCTCGTGGGCTACAGCCTGCGCGCCCAACCGCTGGCCAAGACGTTCTGGACGCTGTCGGCGTGGGCCGACCAGGAGGCGCTGGGCGCCTTCGTCCAGAAACTGCCGCACCGGGCCGTGATGGCGAAGCTGCGCCCGCACATGAGCGCCACGCGCTTCGCGAGCTGGACCGTGCCGGGCAGCGAGCTGCCCGTCGCATGGGTGGATGCGACCACCCGGCTGGTCGGCGCCGAAGCGTCGGGGCCTCACGGACGACGGCCGCCGGGGCCCGGCTGAGCCGCGCCCTGGCTGAGCCGCACCCTGGCTCGAGCCGCCCCGTCCGCGGCGCCGGACCCGAGCAGGTGCCTGGCACGAGCCGCCGCCAGGGCACCGACGCCGAGGGTGCCGGCCACGAGCAGGACCTGCACGCACACCAGGGTCCGGGGCAGTCCCGGCTTGCCGAACTGGCCGTCGAAGAAGCCGGACAGTGCGCTGACCACACAGGCCCCGGCCAGCAGCCCGGCCGCCACGGCTCCGCGGCGGTCGGGCCAGCGGACGGCGCCCGCGGTGAGAGCGGCCTGAGCGGCCATCATCGGGACGGGCGCGGCGGCGACGGCCCGGCCGGACCACGCGTCGGCCGGCGCGTTGTGGCCCAACGCCACGGCCAGGCTGCCGCCGAGGCCGTCGATGACCAGCAGTCCGGCGGTCGCCGTGCCCAGCGCCCGGCCACTGCCCACCGCCGGGAGCATCACCGCACCGCCGTCAGGTCCCCGGCCGTCGCGCCGGCCCCGTGCCGGACCAGCCCGACGCCCAGCGTCACCATCCCCACGACGAGGACCACGGCTCCCACGTAGGCGAGGTTCACCAGGGCGTTCGGTTCGGTGGCATCCGGGCTGAGCACGGACAGGAAGTAGGCCACCGGGAGGAGGATCGCCGCGGTGGGGAACGCGAGACGGACGAACCAGCGGGTGCGCTCGCCCAGCGCGGTCTCGTCGACGTAGCGGAGGGCGACCAGCGAGAGGATCAGGAGCACTCCGGCGTGCGCATGGCCGGCTCGCCACAGGTCCTGCCGGAGCGGATTCGTCGTGTAGCCGGGGTCGTTCACCAGCAGCGTCAGCACGCTGACCCCACCGATGACCACGGTCGGCATGAGGATCAGGAGCGCGCCGGCAACCCGGCGGGACTGCGGGCTCATCGGACACCTCCCTCGGAGGACTCGAACGATGGACGACGCGGACGGTAGGCCGAACCGCACCGATGGCGTACCGGTGAAATTGCCGGAGCTCGCGCCGTGGTGCCGTGGCGACAGCAGGGTCGACCCCGGCCGCCCCGTCCGGGCACAGGGGGGTGTCAGCGGCCACCCGGGGTCTCGCCGGGTCCCCCTCGCTACGCGCCCAGCTGGAGGACGACCTGGCCCCCGATGACCTCGGGCACGCTCCCCGTCGCCCGGGGCACGTCCTCCCGGACCAGTCCGCCGCCCACGCGGGTGGACTCTTCGTCCCGCCTCGTCCTCGTAGACGCTCACGCTGAAGCCGCCGCCCAGGGACGGCGGTCGGTCATCGCGTTCCACACGGCGTGGACCTCGTCGTAGCCCTGCTCCCCCCGCCCGGTCACGGGGCCCGACACCCACGTGCGGAGGTCGTCCGGCTCGGGTCGCAGCGTCGACGTGGTCGAGGAACGCCCTCGTCCGGCCAGGTCATCGCGGGCCACCATGGTCGGCCGGGCACCGAGAGCAGGTCCAGGAGACAAGGCCTGTGCGTGGTCCAGGGCACCGCCACGGTGGAGAGCCGGTCAGATCCGCGCGGAGCGCCCACCGGGACGCAGCGTGCCGGTCCCGGTCACGCGGCGGCGGAGAGCAGCAGCCCGAGCTGCTGGGCCTTCACGACCGCCTCCAGCTGGGAGTGGACCCCGAGCTTGGTGTACAGCGACTTCGCGTAGCCGCGGCAGGTCTCCAGGGTGATCCCCAGGACCCGGGCGATGGCCTTGACGTGCATCCCGCAGCCCAGGCACTCGAGCACCTCCTGCTCGCGGCGGGTCAGCTGCGGCTGCACCTCGTCCACCGGTGCCGGGCGGGTGCCGCCGTTCGGTGCGCCGGTGAACGTGGACGGCGCGATCAGCATCTGGCCGGCCCGCACCCGGCTGAGGATGTCGAGCATCTCGGCCAGGGACGAGTCCTTCGGGATGAAGGCGGACGCGCCCGCCTGGGTGGCCCGCACCACCCAGTCCGGGTCGCGATGGTCGCTGACCACCGCGACGACGGTGAGCGGGGCGACCTCTCGCACCCGACGGGTGGCCGACAAGCCGTCCTGCCGGGGCATCTGGATGTCCATCACCACGACATCCGGCTGCAGGTCCTGTGCCATGGCGACGGCCTGGGCACCGGAGTGCGCCGTTCCCAGCACGGCCATCCCGGCGGCCTGGAGGGCGCCGGCGAGCAGTTCGGCGAACGCACGGTGGTCGTCGACGACCAGCACGCGAGGCGCCACCCGAGCGGCGGACCGATCGAGGTGGTCGAGGGCGAGTGTCACGATCGTCTCCAGGGCTGGCCGTGATGGGCGGGGTCCCCCGCCGACAGCCACGACCCTGACTCCCCGACCGCAGGCTCACCGCGACGCATGCACGAGGAATGCGCAAGACCGTCGGGCCGACGGGTCAGTTCGACGGGGCGCCGGGCGGCGGCCTGGGCGGGGACGGCGCCGACGGCGAGTCGGACGGCGTAGCCGCTGGTGACGTCGCCGGTCACGGTGCCCAGCTGGCTGGCGCCGCCGTCGTCCCCGAAGACGTTGTCGCCGGTCAGGCTGACCCGCGACAGGTTGTCCACCGAGGCCTCGTAGCCGGTCGTCGCGTAGACCGCCTCGCAGGCGTCCTGCGGCAGTGCGACCTGGGAGGTGGCGATGGCGTTCGCCGCATCTGTGGTGCTCCCCTGGTCCGGGTAGACCTCGACGTGGACGTGCGGCCAGCGCCCGTCGTAGCAGGCCGGGAAGACGCTGGTGAAGCGCACCAGGCCGTCGGCGTCGGCGACCTGCACACCGCGCAGGTAGTTCTGGTCCTCGATGCCCGCGGAGTACAGCGAGTAGCCGCCCTCACGGCTGCAGTGCCAGACGTAGACGGCGACCCCCTCGAAGGGCGCCCCGCCGTTCGCGAGGTCGGCGACCATGAGCTCCAGGGTCATCGGCACGCCCTCAGCGGTGCCGCTGTACTCCCCGAAGCCGGCGGCGGCTGAGCAGCGTCCCGACGTCGAAGCCGAGCCCCTGGTCGACGAGCTCCTCGTCGGGCCGGGGCAGGGGGCGACCCTCGTAGGTCGGGGTCGGGTCGGAGGGCTGGTGCACGGGTGCTCCTGAGGGTCGTCGTCGCTACTGACCGCGACGCTACGGACCTCCACCGTCATGCCCCTGGGTGCCGGCTGGGAGATGCCTGCGAGCCCCGGTCAGATCACCCGCAGCGCCTCGGGCACCCGTGCCACCGACGGGTGCAGCCCCGTCCGCCACCGGAAGGCGGCCGTGTGCGGCAGGGCCATCGGCAGCAGCCCGGGCGCCGCCGGGCGGGCGAGCAGGAAGCCGCTGGCCGAGTCCACCCCGAGGGCACTGAGGACACGCAGCTGCTCGAGCGTCTCCACGCCCTCCGCGACGACGTCGGCCTCCAGGGCGTGGGCGAGGGTGACGATGCTCGCCAGCACCGCCTCCCCCCGCACCGTCCCGAGGTCGTGCACGAAGGACCGGTCGATCTTGATGACGTCGACCGGCAGGTCGCCCAGCCGGGCCAGCGAGCTGTAGCCGGTGCCGAAGTCGTCGATCGCGATCGCGACGCCCATCGCCCGCACCTGCTCCAGCACCGCGGCCAGGCAGGACGAGTCGGCGACGGTGGACTCGGTGACCTCGATGCCCAGCCGGTCCGCGGTCAGCCCCACGCGGGCGAGGTGCCCGGCGATCAACCCGGGCATCCGGTGGTCGGCCAGCTGCTGCGGGGACACGTTGAACCACACCCGCAGGCCGGGGACGTGCGCCCACCGGGCCGCCTGCTCGACCGCCCGGGCGAGCACCCACTCGCCGATCCGGGAGATCAGCCCCGACTCCTCGGCGATGGGGATGAAGTCCGACGGCGGGACCACCCCGCGGACGGGATGGCGCCAGCGGACCAGTGCCTCGACGTGGGTGATCCGCTCGACGCGCAGGTCGAAGGCCGGCTGGTACTCCAGGAAGAGCTCGTCGCGGTCCAGCGCCAGGCGCAGGTCGCGCTCGGTGCGCACCCGGTGCACCGACTGCAGGTGCATCTGCTCGTCGAACCAGACCGCCCGCTCCCGTCCGGCCGCCTTGGCCCGGTCCACCGCGGCGTCCGCCTCGCGCAGCAGCGTGTCCAGGTCGGCCGGACACGCCGACGACGACAGCCCGATGCTCGCGGTGACCGCCAGCCGTGCGCCGGTCTCCCGCGGCCGGGAGACCGCCTCGATGACCGCGGCCGCCATCCGGTCGGCCGCCACGGCGGGGGCGTCGAACATGACCAGGACGAACTCGTCGCTGGCAAAGCGTGCCACCAGCTCGGTCGACCCGGCCAGGTCGGCGAGGCGCCGGGCGACATCGGCGAGCAGCGCGTCGCCGGCGGCGTGGCCCAGGCTGTCGTTGACCAGCCCGAAGCGGTCGAGGTCCACGAACAGCACGGTCATCCCGGCTCCGGGCCACCGGTCGAGGACCGCGCCGACCTGCTGCACCAGCCCGGCGCGGTTGGGCAGGCCGGTGAGCTCGTCGTGGGTGGCCCGGTGGGCGAGGTCCTGCTGCGCCCGCTCGGCGTCGGTGCGCGCCCGGCGCTCGGCGGCCAGCAGCCGCTCCCGCTCCTCCTCCATGGCCCGCCGCTCGCCGACGTCCCGGAAGTACACGCCGAGCCCGCCGCGGCGCAGGGGGAAGACCCGCGTCTCCGCCCACAGGTCGGCGGCCGCGTAGTGGGCCTCCACCGTCACCGGTCGCCCCGTCCGCACGGCCTCGCGGTAGGCCTCCTCGAAGGGCGTCCCGAGCAGGTCGGGGAAGCGCTCCCACAGGTCGCGGCCGACGACGTCGTCCCGCGATATCCCCAGCCGGGCCTCGGCCTGCGCGTTGACGTAGGTGACCCGCCAGCCGGCGTCCACCCCGACGTACATGTCGCTGAAGGACTCGAGGCTGTCGACCACCTCGGCCGCCGCGCGCCGGCTCTCCGCCGTCCGGGCCGCCTCCGCCTCCGCCGCGGTCATGTCCCGGAAGATGACGTAGGCCCGGGTGACGCCGCCGTCGGAGAAGAGCGCGCTGGTGACCTCCGCGGGGAAGGTCGACCCGTCGCGCCGGCGTATCCGCAGCACCCCGCGGTAGGCGCCGTCCCGGCCCCGGACGGCCGCGGCCTCCGCCCAGGCCGGATCCCGCAGGTCGGCCAGGTCCTCCCGGCCGAGCTGGGACACCTCGGCCTCGGACCAGCCGAGCAGCTCGCACGCCCGCGCGTTCGCCCGGTGGATGCGCCCGTCCGGCGAGGTCAGCAGGAACCCGTCGATGCCCTGCGTGAACATCGCCTCGTAGACGTCGCTGGGCAGCGTCGCGCAGCGCGGGGTCTCCGACATGGGAACGGAGTCGACCGGAACCCGGTTCCGCTTGATCGGGTTCCACAATTGGGGTGAGGGACGCCGGCCCCGGCGCCGACCGCGTCTCAGGGGACCCCGAGGGCCTCCAGGGCGGCCGGGACCGCGTCCACCACCACGGCGTCGGCACCCGCGTCGAGCAGCGCACCGGCGAGGTGGACCTCCGGGCACCAGACCATGAGGCGGCGCCCGGCGCCGTGGACGAACGGCAGCGTGCCGGCCACGGTGGCCGGGTCGACCGTGCCGGCACCGCGGTCGGCCAGCGATCCGACGTGCAGCCCCAGCGCGTCGACGTCCATGTGCGCGCAGGCGGCGACCGCGACGTCGACAGGGAAGTGGTGCCAGGTGAGCCAGCCCAGCGGCAGCGTGGGGACCCGGGCGCGCAGCGTGCCCAGCGCCGCGGGGTCGAAGGACGTGACCAGCAGCGGCCGACGACGGGCCTCGGCCGCGACGACGGGGACGAGCAGGGCCGCGGTGGTGCGCGCCGGCGGTCGCAGGCTGTCGTCGATGGCGGACTTGAGGTCCAGGTCCAACCCCACCCCGGGGGCCAGCTGCTCCAGCAGCGTGTGCAGCCGCAGCGTGCCGCGCCGGTCGGCCTCCGCCGCACCGACGTCGGCCACGCGGGTGCCGTCCGGGTACGCCTCGTCGTGCGCCACCACCAGGACGTCGTCCGCCGTCCGCCGGACGTCGGCCTCGACCCAGGTCATCCCCAGCTCGGCCGCTGCCGTGAAGGACCCGAGGGTGTTCTCGCGGTGGCCGCGGACGACCCCGCAGCCCAGGCCCCGGTGCCCGATGAGCGCCGGCCCGGTACCGAACACGCGGGCCGCGGCGCGCGGGGACACGGTCCCGACGGGCGCACCGCGTGGACGCGGCACCCCGGTGGGCATCATGGCGGCGTCCCCTCTGTTCGGGACGGGGGTCGAGCGGGCCGTGCGGCGTCCATTCCACCCCCGCGGTCCACGCACGTCGATGGGGAACCGCGCCGTTCGGTCAGGTCAGCGGCGCAGGGCCCGCACCACCCGCCGGACGCCGGTGTACGCCACGGCGGCACCGGCCACCCACGGCCCCGCCACGACGACCGGGTCGACGAGGTGGTGCCGGGCATCGGAGCGTCCGCGCCGCGAGCGCAGCCCGCCGCGGGTGAACTCGCCGCGCAGTCCGGACGCCGGCACGTCCGGGCGCAGCGTGGCGAACGAGCGCAGGTGGCTGCCCCAGGCGTCGATCCGGTCCCCGACGACCAGCAGCGCCCAGTGCGCCAGCCGACCTTCGCTGAAGCGGCGGTAGGCGAGCCGGCGCACCGCGCCCGACGGCCCGGACAGCGGCTGCGCGGTGCCGAACACCGGCGTCACGAAGGCGTGCTCGATCGACCGCTCCCGGCCCTCGCCGCCGGGCTGCCGCTCGGGGAAGTCCCAGTGCGCACCGGTGTCCGCCGGGTACTGCAGCCTCGGGTACGACGGCCGGTCCGCGGGGTCGAGATCGGCGCCCCAGCCGGGGATCCGGGCCCGCAGCTCCTCGCGGGTCGGCGGCGGGGTGCGCTTGTCGCGGACGTAGGCGCTGGGGATGTCGGGGTCGGTCATCGTCGGCGCTCCCTCAGCCCGCGGTGGGCAGGATCAGCGGCTTGATGCAGCCGTCGAGCTTGGCGGAGAACACGTGGTAGGCCTCGGCGATGTCCTCCAGGGGGAACCGGTGGGTGACCACCGCCCGCGGCGTGAGGTGGCCGTTGCGCACGTGCTCGAACATCCGCGGCCACTGGCGCTTCACCGGCGTCTGGTTCATCCGCAGGGTGAGCCCCTTGTTGAGCGCGTCGCCGAACTTCACCGCATTGGGGATCGGCCCGTAGGCGCCGACGACGGAGACCGTGCCGCCCTTGCGCACCCCGTCGATCGCCCAGTTCAGCGCCACCGGCGAGCCGCCCTGCAGCTTCAGCTTGGTCCCGGCCACGTGCTGGAGGAGGTTGCCGTCGGCCTCCGCGCCGACCGCGTCGATGACGACGTCGGCGCCGAGGAAGTCGGTCTGCTTCTTGAGCGCGACCACGACGTCGTCGTGCTCGTCGTAGTCCAGCGTCTCGGCGTAGGCCATGGTCCGCGCCTTCTCCAGCCGCTCCTGCAGGTGGTCGACGACGATCACCCGGCCCGCGCCCATGAGCCACGACGACTGGGCGGCGATCAGGCCGACCGGCCCGGCCCCGAGGACGACGACCGTGTCGCCCTCGGCGATGTCGCCCAGCTGCGCGCCGAAGTAGCCGGTCGCGGCGGCGTCGGTGAGCAGGACGGCGTCCTCGTCGTGCATCCAGTCGGGGATCCGCACCGGCCCGACGTCGGCGAACGGGACCCGCACGTACTGCGACTGGCCGCCGTCGTACCCGCCGGTGGTGTGCGAGTAGCCGTAGATGCCGCCCACCGCGGTGGCGTTCGGGTTGACGTTGTGGCAGTTGGAGTACAGGCCCCGGGCGCAGAACCAGCACGAGCCGCAGAAGATGTTGAACGGCACCATCACCCGGTCACCGACGGCCAGGTTCCGCACCGACGACCCGACCTGCTCGACCACCCCGATGAACTCGTGGCCGAACGTGTGCCCGATCCGGGTGTCCGGCATGAGGCCGTGGTACAGGTGCAGGTCCGAGCCGCAGATGGCGGCCAGCGTGACCTGGACGATCGCGTCGTTGGGGTGCTCGATGGCGGGGACGTCCTTCTCCTCGACCCGCACCTTGTAGGGACCCCGGTACACCATGGCCCGCATCGGCCGACCTCCTCGCACTCCCGGGAACGTGGCGACACCCGCCGCCCCGCCGGCCGGGTCGACAGCGCCTCCGACCCTGCCCCGCCTCGTCCCGGCGGGCCAGTCGAGACCGGTGCGGTGCGGATCAGGAGGACGACCGGCCCGCCGGCGGCCGTTGGAAGAGCACGTACAGGTAGACCAGCGAGGGCAGCAGGACGACCGCGCCGGCCCCCAGGGCCACCAGCATCGCCACCAGGGTCGCCCGGCCGCGGGCCGCCTCCTCGACGGTCACCTCGGGCACCAGCACGTACGGATACTGGGCCACCGCCCAGCCGACGAGGATCGCGGTCACCGCCAGGCCGGACGCGGCGCGCGCGGCGCCGAACCGCCGCGTCCACAGCAGGCCGAGGGCGACCAGGCCGGCGAGCACCGACAGCGCCACCACGGGCAGCGCCCGGCCGGTGAGCCCCGCGTACAGCTGCGGGGCGTCGGCGCGGAGCACGAACAGCCCGGCGAGGCCGACCGCACCGGTGACCGCCGCCGTCCCCAGGGCGCGGGCGCGGAACTGCTCGACGAGGTCGTCGGCCCCCTCCCGCCGGGCGTCGGCGCAGAGGAACACCGCCGCCAGGTAGGCGCAGACCAGGACGGCGAGCACACCGCCGAGCGCGGACGTGGGGTTCAGCCAGCTCGTGACCACGTCGCCGGCGGCGATGCCGGCGGGCACCCGTCCCGAGGCGACGGCCCCCACGACGCTGCCGAGGAAGTAGGGGGTGGCCAGCGAGGAGAACGCGAACGCCGCACCCAGCAGTCGCCGCATGCCCAGCGTGGTGGTGCTCTTGCGGAAGGCGAACGCGGCCCCGCGGGCGATCATCCCGAAGGCGGCCAGGGTGAGGGGGACGTAGAGGGTGGTGACGACGGCCGCGAAGGCCCCGGAGAACGCCGTCCAGAGGACGACGAGCACGAAGATCAGCCAGACGTGGTTGGCCTCCCACACCGGGGCGATGGAGTGCTCGATCAGCTCGCGCTGGCGGGCGCCGCGGCGGCTGCCGCCGGCGAGCAGGTCCCAGATCCCGGCACCGAAGTCGGCCCCGCCGAAGAGCCCGTAGGCGATGAGCCCGACGAACATGACGGCGAGCACCACCTCCGCGAGCGTCACCGGACGGCCACCTCACCGGTGCCCCGGTCCGGCGGCTCGGCGTCCACCTCCTGCGGGGCCGGGGTGCCGGGACGCGCGGCCAGCCGCCGCAGCACGTACACGGTGAGCGCGGTCAGCACGGTGTACACGGCGACCACGGCGTAGAAGCCGAGCCAGAGCCCGGGCGCGGGGCTCACCGCGTCGGCGGTGCGCAGGATGCCGTAGACGACCCACGGCTGGCGGCCGACCTCGGTGACGACCCAGCCGGCCTCCATCGCGACCACCGCCGCGACGCCGGAGACCCCGACCGCCCACAGGAACCAGCGTGACTCCGGCAGCCGGCGGCGGCGCCACCAGGCCCAGCCGGCGACGACGGCCAGGAGCAGCAGCGCCGACCCGAGTCCGACCATCACGTCGAAGGCCAGGTGGACGACGTTGACCGGCGGGCGCTCTTCGACCGGGAACTCCTCCAGCCCCAGGACGACGCCGTCCGGGTCGTGGTGCACCAGGAGCGACAGCCCGTTCGGAATCTCCAGCGCCCAGCGCATCTCCCCGTCCGTGTACCAGCCGCCGACGGTGAGCGGCGCCCCCGCGGTGGTCTCGTACTGCCCCTCCATCGCGGCGAGCTTCACCGGCTGGTTGTCGGCGACGGTGTTGGCGATCCAGTCGCCGACGCCGATCTGCACCGGGCTGATCACGGCGGCGAACGCGAGCGGGATCGCCAGCCCCAGCCGGTGGTGCCGCTCCCGCCGGCCGCGGAGCATGCCGACGGCGTACACCGAGGCGATGGTGAAGCCGGTGACCATGTAGGCGGCCAGCAGCATGTGCACCACCTGCGGCCACGTGGAGGGGCCGAACATCGCCGCCCACGGCTGCGCGTCGACGACCCGGCCCTCCTCGTCGAGGCGGAAGCCGGTGGGGTTGTTCATCCACGCGTTGGCCGCGACGACGAAGAACGCGCCCGCCATCCCGGAGATGATCATCGGGACGGCGCTGAGCACGTGCGCCCGCGGGGAGAGCCGGTCCCAGCCGAACAGGTAGACGCCGACGAAGATCGCCTCGATGAAGAAGGCGAACCCCTCGAGGACGAACGGGAAGCCGTAGACCTCCCCGAAGCGGTCCATCAGGCCGGGCCAGAGGATGCCCATCTCGAACGACAGCAGCGTGCCCGACACCGCACCGGCGGCGAACAGGATCCCCATCGCCTTCGCCCAGGTCCGCGCCAGGCCCAGCAGCTCCGCGTCGCCGCGCCGGTGACCGCGCCACTCGGTGACCACGGTGATCAGGGGGAAGGCGATGCCGAAGCAGGCGAAGACGATGTGCCAGCCGAGGGACAGCGCCATCTGCATCCGCGCCGGGTACAGGTTCTCGGCCGCGTCGGCGAGCACGTCCAGGTGGTCCACGCGGGTCTCCGCTCGAGAGCCGGGTGGGTGCAGGATGGGCCGCGTCCCGGGTGCGCGCAACGGGGACACCCGGCCCGGCCCCGCCGCGAGGGGAGCGGGGGCCCGCCGCCGTCGAGGAGCCGGCCACGTCCGCGGCCGTGCCGGTGCCGCGCCCGGGCACCCCGCTCGCCGCCCGGCCCTGACCTCCCCGGGTCAGGCCGGCCGGTCCCCCACGGCCACCGGGCGGTCGGGGTCGGCGCTGTACTGCGACCACGAGCCCGCGTGGAGCCGGCCCTGCGGCAGGCCGGCCAACTCCAGGGCGAGCAGGTCGTGGCAGGCCGTCACCCCGGAGCCGCAGTAGGCGACCACGTCGCCGTCGACGGTCACCCCCGCCGCGGCGAAGGTCGCGCGCAGCTCCCCGACGGGGCGGAAGCGGCCGCTGCCGTCCAGGTTGGCCCGGGCCGGCACGTTGACCGCCCCGGGAACGTGCCCGGCCCGCGGGTCGACCGGCTCCCGCTCGCCGCGGTACCGCTCCGGGTCGCGCGCGTCGAGCACCACCGCCGCCTGGTCGAGGACGTCGTCGACGCCGGCCAGCCGCTCGGCCGGCCAGGGCCGGGGGGTGAACACCGCCGGGGCCCGGTCCGGCGGTGCCTGCTCGAGCGGGCCGTCCCACACCGCCGTCCCGCCGTCGAGGAGCGCCGCCTCGTGCCCGGTGACCCGCAGCATCCAGACCAGGCGGGCGGCGACGAGACCGCCGACGTCGTCGTAGGCCACCACGGGGTCGCCGTCACCGATGCCGAGCCCGGCCATGCCCTCGGCGAACACCTCCGGCTCCGGCAGCGGGTGCCGCCCGACGCCGGGGCCGGCGGGCCCGGCCAGCCAGCGGTCCAGGTCGACGAAGACCGCTCCCGGCAGGTGGCCGGCGTCGTAGGCGGCCCGACCGGACCGCCCGTCCAGGTACCAGCGCACGTCGGTCAGCACGACGTCGGCGCGGTGGGCGCGCAGCCACGGGAGGTCGACGACGGGAGGCAGCACGGCCGCGACCCTACGACCGCCCGGCCCGCGCCGGACCCTCCGGTCCTGCACGCGGGGAGGGCCGTCTCAGCCCCGGGGCAACCAGGTCAGCACGTCGTCCCTGCTGTCCGCGCCACCCCGGAACGCCTGCACCGCCTCGATCGCCCGCACGGTCCGCCACTGGCCGGGCGCCCAGGCGCGCAGCACCAGTCCCTCGTCCGTGAACGCGATGAGCGCTCCCGACTCGGTGACCAGCATCCCGGCCTCGACCCGCTCGTCCTGGTCCTGCGAGACCTGCACCGTCCACGCCGGCATAGCGTGCTCCCCCTGGCCCGGGGCATCGGTGTCCGACACCTGGTGTCACGAATCAACCCGGGGTTGCTCCCCTCGTCAACGCCCGGCGCGCGCGCCTTGGCACTGCGTGACGGAACCGCGCCGGACGGAGATCCGGGCGCCGCCCGCGTCGCGGTTGGCCACCACCCGGCGGGGTACCGGCCGGTCCGCGTCCGCCGGCTCCTGGAGGGATCGAGTGACGCCTCCGGACACCCTCGCCCCCCGACGGCTCGTCACCACCCCCGCCGGAGCCGCGACGGCGGTCTCGGGCGCGGCCGTGGCCGCCGCCGTCGTCGTGCAGGTCGCCGTCCCCGGCGGATGGGGGCACGCGGCGGGGGTGGTGCTCGTGGCGGGGCTGCTGCTCGGCCTGCCGCACGGGGCGGTCGACCACCTGGTGCCCGCCGCGCGGCTGCACTGGCCGGCTGCGCGGGTGGCCGGGTTCGCGGCCGGTTACGCCGCGCTGGCCGCCGCCGCGTGGCTGGCCTTCCGCAGCTGGCCCGGCCCCGCGCTGCTGGTGTTCGTCGCCGTCTCGGTCTGGCACTTCGGCACCGGGGAGACCGCCTTCGCCGACCTGCGGGCCGACCGCCCGGTGCGGCGGCGGGCACCCGCGGCGCTCGTGGCCGGGGCCGTCGTGCTGCTGGTGCCACTGGTCCGCGGCGCGGCCGAGACCGCGGCGGTCGTCGCCGCCGTCGTCCCCGGCTCCGACGGGACGCTGCCGGCCGGTGTGCGGACGGCGGTGCTCGCGCTCGTGCCGGCGGCCGCGGCGCTCCTGGCCGGGGATCTGCTGCGACGGCGGCAGCTGGTGGAGGCGGCCGAGCTGGCGGGTCTGGTCGTCCTGGTGCTCGTCGTCCCGCCGCTGGCGGCCTTCGGCGTCTACTTCGGCTGCTGGCACGCGGTGCGGCACGTCGCCCGCGTGGTCGCCGAGGACCCGGGCAGCGCCGCCGACCTGGCCGCCGGGCGGCTCGGCCGGCCGCTGCGCCGCTTCGCGGTCCGGGCGGCGCCGCCGACCGCCGCCGTCCTCGTCGTGCTGGCCCTGCTGTGGTCGGCCGCCGGCGGCTGGCGCGCGTTCGTGGCCGCCGACCTGCCGCTGCTGGCCGCCCTGACGCTGCCGCACGTCCTCGTCGTCGGCTGGCTGGACGCCGCTCCCCGGCCGCCGGACCGGTGACCGACGCCGCCGGCCTCAGGGCGCGGGCCGGCCGAGGACGTCGGCGAGGGCGAGGCGGTCGGCCCGCGGCCGGTCCACGACGGTCACCGCCTCCGTGCCGGGAACGCCGGCCGGCTCCACCACGGCCCGCAGCAGCGCATCCCAGCGGGTGGCGTGCCGGCGCATCGACCGCCCGGGGATGCCGCGGCCGCGGGCGGCCTGCCCCCTCTCGGCGAGCTCCCGCGACGCGTCGAGCAGGACCAGCCGCACCGGGCGGCCGGCCCGCCGCGCAGCGCGCAGGACGGCGGACCGCCACCACGGCCGCGTCCAGGGGTCGGTGAGGACGACGGCCGGCGCAGGCCCGGCCACGGCGCGCAGCACCCGCACCCGGTGCCAGGCGTGCACCAGTGGCCGGAGGAGGCGGTACGGCACGCGCACGCCCGCCGCCTGCACCCGGGCGGCGACGTCCTCGGAGTCCAGGGCGACGACCCCGGACGCGTGCTCGGCCATCAGCCGGCGCAGCAGCGTCGTCTTGCCGCTGCCGGGCAGCCCGCCGATGACCACCAGCACCCCCTGCGGCGCCGCGAGCCCGCGAGCCCGCGGGGCCCCGGCGGCGACCGGTCCGGTCTGCACCACCACCTGCGGCCACCTCCTCCCGTCTTCCCGCCCATGGTCCCCGGCACGGCTCGGAGACCGCCGGGGAACGGCTGTGGGAACGCTGTGGGAAGCGACCGTTCACGTTCCGCCGACGCACCGCTGACCTGGGCATTAGGGCAGCCTCAGA
The DNA here is from genome assembly GCF_054050015.1 of Geodermatophilus sp. SYSU D01176. Taxonomy (NCBI): domain Bacteria; kingdom Bacillati; phylum Actinomycetota; class Actinomycetes; order Geodermatophilales; family Geodermatophilaceae; genus Geodermatophilus; species Geodermatophilus sp. SYSU D01176. Next base: position 54,045 of record NZ_JBJGYN010000032.1, read on the forward strand.
TGGCTGGCGGGTCACCTGTGGACGTGCCAACCTGGGGCATGACCTCGCTCCAGGACATGCCCCAGGTTCAGGACTGCGCCGTCAGCAGCTGCTCGTACAACGCCGAGCACAGCTGTCACGCCGGCGCGATCACGGTGGGTGGCGACCACGCCCACTGCGGCACCTTCGTGGAGATCAGCTTCCGCGGGGGTCTCGACCGCAACGGCCTGGTCGGCGCCTGCCACCGCTCCGACTGCGTGCACAACGACAAGCTCGAGTGCCACGCCCCCAGCGTGCGGGTCGGGCCGAGCACCGACGCCGCCGACTGCCTCACCTACGAGGCCAGGTGACCTGAGGGGACGGCCCCGCTGCAGGGTCCCGCTGCGAGCCTCGGTCGGCCCTGCTGCAGGGTCCGCTGCGAGCCTGCGAGCAGCGGGGGCAGCGGGGTCCTCCGGCTACGAGGCCAGGTAGCCCAGGTCCCCCACCGACTCGGCCGTCAGACCGCCGGCCGGGTCGGCACGCAGCGCGCCGTCGGCCACGGCCAGTGCCGCGACCGGGTCGTCGTCGTCCACCAGGACCGCGCGGCCACCGGTGGCCACCGGGCGCAGGGCCGCGAGGACCGCGCGGCGGTCCGGGGCGGCCAGCCCCTCGGTGAGCCGGTCGACGAGCACGATCGTGGCCCCGGCCTCGCGCACGGCCTCGATCGCCTCGATGCGGCGGTGCACGTCGTCGTCCGCGGTGGCCGCGACGCGCTGCACGCGGACGGCCGAGTGACCGGAGGCGCAGCGCCCGCTGTCGTCGTCGAGCGCGGCCATCACCCGGCGGCGGGCTCCCGCCGGGCCCAGCAGCACGGTCACGTCCCCGACCGGCAGTCGCAGCCCCACGCGGCCCTCCCTCGCCTCGCTCCACCCGCCGTCCGACGGGTAAGGCGAGGCTAACCTCTATCGCGCGCCGCCGTCCACCCCTCCCCGGACAGCACCGCGGCGCCGCCCCCCGCCGGGGGACGGCGCCG
>NZ_JBJGYN010000033.1:0-53600 GCF_054050015.1 Geodermatophilus sp. SYSU D01176
GGCCCAGACAGGGCCCGCACACCCCCCACGCCCCCCCCCCGCCGCCCCCGCCCCCCCCCCGCCCCCCCCCCCCCCCCCCCCCCCCCCCCCCCCCCCCGCTCGACCCCCGGCAGGGCGGCCACGGCGTCCTGCGCGTCCGACGCCATCAGGTAGGCGAAGTTGGGCGCGCAGAACGACGTCGGCAGGCGCAGGTGCACCCGGACCGTGGCCCCCTCCACCGCCACCGAGCGGACGAAGCCGAGGTCGGTGATCGGCTCGTCGAGCTCGGGGTCGACGACGGTGCCCAGTGCGGTGCGGACCTCGGTGTGGAGGTCGGGCAGGACGGCGGTCATCGGCGCTCCCCTCAGACCGAGGCGAGGTCGGCCGCCGCCGGCTCGCGCGGGCCGGTCTCGGTCTCGTCGGCGTCGGGCAGCCGCAGCTCGGCCGGGACCGGGATGTCGTAGAGCTTGGCGGCGGTGAGACCGAGGACCTTCTTCTTCTGCGCGGTGGTGATCGGCGCGTACTCGGTCATGTCCTCGGGGATCTGGAAGTCGACGAAGGACCGCACCAGCCACTGCGGCGTCCACAGCGCGTAGTCGCTGGCGAACATGATCCGGTCCTCGCCGATCCAGTAGAGGAGCTCGCCCATGATCTGGGCGAAGTACCGCGGCCGGGTGTGGATGAACGGGATCGCCACGGCCAGGCCGCCGTAGACGTTGGGCTCCTGGGTGGCGATCCAGCAGAAGTCCTCCAGCCGCGGCAGGCCGACGTGCTCGACGACGAAGTTCAGGTCGGTGAAGTCGGTGGCCACGTGGTCGACGTCGGCGACGTCGAAGGCGTCGCGGTCCAGCGGGCGGATGGTCGGGCCCTTGTGGATGTGGATGTTCGTGATCCCGACCTCGCGGCACACCTCGAAGTACCGGTAGGCCATGGGGTCGTGCAGCTTCCAGCCGCGGGAGTCGCCGTGCCAGTCGGCGGTGTAGAGCTTCACGCCCTTGAGCCCGAACCGCTCGGCGTCGGCGCGCAGCCGGTCGAGGCCCTCCTCGCCGTCCCGCGGGTCGAAGTAGTGGTTGTAGGTCAGCTTGTCCGGGTGCTGCGCGGCGAGGGCGGACGCCTCGTCGGTCTGGCCGAAGCCCCGGTGGTAGAACTCGGCGAGCCGGGCCGGCTGGAAGATCGCGTGGTCGACCATGCCGTCGCCGAACAGGTCCTGCATCAGCCGCTCGCCGCCCTGGTACAGGTACTCCTCGTACGACCACACCTCCGACTCGGGGCTGAGGTTGCGGTGGTAGTCGTAGAAGCAGTCGATGAACTGCTTGCCCTGGATGTTGCGCTGGTTCTCCGGGCGGGCGTCCCACAGGGCGATGTGGGAGTCGACGATGAAGTAGTCCTCGCCGTCCTTGCTGTACATGGTTGCCTCCGGGCGGGGTGTGGCTGCGGTCACGCTGCTGGCCGGAACGCTATGTATGTTGTGCACCACCGAGAAGCTGTGCGCTGTCTCACTTTGGGACACCGACCCCGGTGCCCCCGCTGAGGGCCACGCCTAGCGTTCTCGGCACACGACGAGGTGTCGTGCGCCCCGGGTGGGTGCACGGGAGGGGCGGGAGGCGCCCATGAGCACCGACCACACCCCCGCCGCGGAGCCGGCGCCCCTGGCCGACCCCGAGCTGGCGTCGCGCAGCGCGGCGCCGCGGCTGCGGGCGTCCTGGCGGCGCAGCGAGCAGTACGGGGTGCCCCCGGACGAGGTGCTGCCGGTGTTCACCGGCTCGGTGGACACCGGCTCGCTGCTGTACGAGTGTGCGCACGAGGTGCTCACCGGCCTCCAGTCGACGATCGCGAACGAGCCGGTCAGCCTCATGGTCGCCGACGCCGAGGGCCTGGTGCTGGCCCGGCTGTGCAACGACGCCGGCATCCGCCGCTCCCTCGACCGGGTGCACCTGGCGCCGGGCTTCCACTACTCCGAGCGCACCGCGGGCACCAACGGCCTGGGCCTGTCGCTGGCCGACCGCGCCCCCTCGCTGGTGCGGGCCGGCGACCACTACTGCACCGGGCTGCGCGGCTACACCTGCGCCGCCGTGCCGGTGCTGCACCCGGTGTCCGGCGACCTGGCCGGCACGATCAACCTCACCACCTGGTCGCGGTCGTCCTCCGAGCTGCTGCTCGCGCTGGCCCAGGCGGCGGCGGGGGCGACGACGGGCCTGATGCTGCAGCGCGCGACCGGCCGGCCGGTGCGCCCGGCTCCCCGCGGCGAGGTGTTCCGGGTCGTCGGCGGGCCGGTGGCCGGGGAGGACGGCGACCCGTGCGTCTCCGCCGGCTGGCACGCGGCGCTGACCGAGGTGACCACCGCCGACGCCGCCGGCCGGGTCGTCGCGGTGGTCGGCGAGCCGGCCGTGGGCAAGTCCACGTTGGCCGCGCTCGCCCGCCGCCGGCTGGGGCCGCGGCGCCGGATCCTGCACGCCCGCACCCCCGGCGACGACGGTGTCGCCGCGTGGCTGGAGCTCTGGACGCCGGAGCTGCGCGACCCCGAGGTCTGCATCATCGTCTCCGGAACCCAACGACTGCCCGCCTGGGCGGCCGGACAACTGGCCGGGACCCTGTCGGCGGCCCGGCGGACGGACGGCGGACCCCAGCCGTTCGTCCTCACGGCTCCCGAGTTCGGCGGCATCCCCGACCCGCTGGCCCTCCTGGTGGACACGGTCGTGGAGGCGCCCCCGCTGCGGCACCGGGTCGAGGACGTGCTGCCGCTCGCCCGGGCCGTCGCCCGCGCCGAGCGGCACCGCCCGGTGGACTTCACTCCCCGCGCGGCACGGGCGCTGACCGGCTGCTCCTGGCCGGGCAACGTGCGCCAGCTGCGCCGCGCCGTGCAGGAGGCCGTCAGCCGGGCGGACGTCGTCGACCTGCACCACCTGCCCCCGGAGGTCCTCGACGGCGGGACCCGCCCGCTGAGCCGCCTGGAGCAGCTCGAGCGGAACGAGATCGTGCGCTGCCTGACCGAGCCGGGCACCACGGTCACCCGTGCCGCCGAGGAGCTCGGCATCGGCCGCGCCACGCTCTACCGGAAGATCGCCCAGTACAAGATCACCGTGCCGCCGCGGTCGACGGACTGACGACCGCGCCCGACGTGTGACCGAGCGCACCGACCGATCCGGTCGGTGTACCGACCGAAACGGTTGGTGACGTCGTACCGTCGTGCCCGTGGCACGATCGTTCCGGCAGCAGGTCGACGAGGGCATCCTCGACCAGGCCGCCGCACTCTTCGCCCGGCGCGGGTTCGCCAAGACCTCGGTGCAGGACGTCGCCGACGCCGTGGGCCTGTCCAAGGCCGGGCTGCTGCACCACTTCCCGAGCAAGGACGCCCTGCACGCGGCGGTGCTCGCCCAGGCCGACACGCTGGCCGCGCGCGTGCGCGACCAGCTGGGCGACCTGCCCCTCGGCCCGGCCCGCGACCGGCAGGCGCTGGAGGTGCTCGTCGACGTCGCGCTGGCCCACCCCGGGTTGGTGGCGCTGATGCTCGCCCCGGCCACCCAGCTCGACGCCCGCGACCCCGAGCCCGTCGTCGCCGACCTGGTGCTGCAGGCCTTCGGCGTGGACCCCGAGACCACGGAGCCGCCCCGGCTCGTCCGGGTCATCGGCGCACTCTCGGCGCTCGCCGTCCTGACCCTCGCGGCCCACGCCCAGGACCGGACCACCGCGTGGCGGCAGCACATCGTCGCCACCTGCTTCGACGCGCTCGGTCACCACCGTCCGGGCGCCACTCCCCCACACCCCGACCAGGTGGAGGCCTGATCACCCATGGCACTGCTGTTGTCCCGGCTCGGTGCCTCCGCGCACCGGCACCGCGTCGCCGTCGTCCTCGTCTGGCTCGTCCTGCTCGTCGGCGGCGGCGTGGGCGCGGTCACCCTGGCCGGCGAGACGTCGGACAGCTTCGCGATCCCCGGCCAGGAGTCGACCACCGCCCTGGAGCGGATCAGCGAGGAGTTCGGCGCGGCCGGCGGCGCGACGGCGCAGGTCGCGGTCGTGGCCCCGGACGGCCAGACGCTGGCCGCGCCCGAGAACGCCGCTGCGCTCGGCGCGCTGGTCGCCGACCTGGGCCGGCTGCCCGGCGTCACCTCGGCCAGCAACCCGCTGGACCCGGCCGCCCCGTCGGTGAACCCCGAGCTGACCACCGGGTACAGCACCGTCACCTACGAGGCGCCGGTCGGCGAGGTCCCGCCGGAGCAGCAGGACGCGCTGACCGCCGCCGTCGAGGACGCCGGGGACGGCGCGCTCACCGTCGAGGTCACCGGCCAGGCGATCCAGGCGCCCCCGCACATCGGCGGTCCGGCCGAGGTGATCGGCGTCGTGGTCGCGCTGGTGGTCCTCGCCGTCACCTACGGCTCCCTGGTCGTGGCCGGCATGAACCTGCTGACCGCGGTCGTCGGCGTCGGCATCGGCGTCCTCGGCATCACCATCGCCACGGGCTTCACCGAGCTGTCCTCGACCACCCCGATCCTGGCCGCGATGCTGGGGCTGGCCGTCGGCATCGACTACGCGCTGTTCATCGTCAGCCGGTTCCGCCAGGAGCTGCGCCGGGGCGCCGACGTCGGCACCGCGGTCGCCACCGCCGTCGGCGCCGCCGGCTCCGCGGTCGTCACCGCGGGGCTCACCGTCGTCATCGCGCTCACCGGCCTGTTCGTCGCCGGCATCCCCTTCCTCACCCAGATGGGTCTCGCCGCGGCCGCGACCATCGTCGTCGCCGTCCTGGTCGCGCTCACCCTGGTGCCCGCCGCGCTGGGCTTCCTCGGGCTGCGTGCGCTGCCGAAGCGGCAGCGGACCCCCGCGCCGACCCACCACGCGGCGAGCCGGGGCTTCCTCGCCGGCTGGGTCGCCACGGTCACCCGACACCGCCTGGTCGCGCTGCTGCTGGCCGCCGTGGCCCTGGGCGCCGTCGCCGTCCCGTTCTTCTCGATGCAGACGACGCTGGTGCAGACCCCGCCGGAGGACAGCACCCAGGCCCGCGCCGACCAGCTGCTCGCCGAGGGCTTCGGCGAGGGTTTCAACGGGCCGCTCACCGTGCTGTTCGAGGGCGACGGCGCGGTGCCGGCCGCGACGGCGGCCGCCGGCGAGATCCCCGGCCTGGCCGACGTCGCGCTCGTGACCCCGCCGGTGCCGAACGCCGACGGCACGGCCGCGCTGGTCAGCGTCATCCCGCAGTCGGGCCCGACCGACCCGGCCACCGAGCGGCTCGTCGCCGACCTCCGCGACCTGCTGGCCGACGTCGAGGGCGCGCAGGCGTCGGTCACCGGCGCGACGGCGGTCAGCGTGGACGTCGCCGCGAGCCTGGACGCCGCCCTGCCGGTCTACCTGGCGCTGGTCGTGGGCCTGGCCCTGGTGCTGCTCGTGCTGGTCTTCCGCTCGCTGCTGGTGCCGCTGGTCGGCGTCCTCGGGTTCGTGCTCACCGTCGGCGCGGCGCTGGGCGCCACCGTCGCGGTGTTCCAGTGGGGCTGGCTGGCCGACCTGGTCAACCTCGAGGGCACCGGCCCGCTGATCAGCCTCACGCCGATCCTGGTCATCGGCATCCTGTTCGGGCTGGCGATGGACTACCAGATCTTCCTGGTGTCCCGGATGCACGAGGCGCACGCCCACGGCGCCGGCCCGCTGGAGGCCATCCGCACCGGGTTCCGGCAGGCGGCCCCGGTCGTCGTCGCGGCCGCGCTGATCATGTTCTCGGTGTTCGCCGGCTTCGTGCCCTCCGGGGACGCGACCATCAAGTCGATCGCCTTCGCCCTCGCCGCGGGCATCGCCTTCGACGCGTTCGTCGTCCGCATGGTGCTCGTCCCCGCGGCGCTGGCCCTGCTCGGTGACAGGGCGTGGTGGCTGCCGCGCTGGCTGCGGTGGCTGCCGACCCTCGACGTCGAGGGCGCCGCGCTGGAGCGGCCCGCCACCCGGCCGCAGGTCGAGCAGCCCGAGGTGGTCGGCGCCGGCGAGCGCTGACCCTCCCGTCGAACGGCCCGCCTCCCCTCCGGGGGGCGGGCCGCGCGGCTACTCCGACCGGGCCGGCGTCACTCGTCGAAGACCAGCGACGGGGTGTCGACCCGCAGCGTCTGGCCGCGGAAGAACTCCGGGTGCCGCGCCCGCCAGACGAGCATGAGGACGGCGCCGAGCAGCAGCAGCCCGATCCCGACGACGAAGACGCTGCCGACGCCGAACACCGACGAGCCGCTGCCGTAGGCGGGGTCGAGGGTGTCGATCGCCGTCTGCACGAACACCGCGGTCAGCATGAGGGCACCCAGCAGCGGCAGGACGCCCTTGAACACCAGGTCCCGCGCGCTGCGGCGCAGCTCGTGCCGGAAGTACCAGACGCAGGCGTACGCGGTCAGGCCGTAGTAGAAGCAGATCATCAGGCCGAGCGCGTAGATGGTGTCGATGAGGACGTTCTCGCTGATGATCGTCATGCCCACGTAGAACGCCGCCGTGGCGGCCCCGGCGACCAGGGTGGCGGTGGACGGCACCCGGTGGCGCGGGTGCACCTCGGCCAGCCGCTCGGGCAGGGCCCCGTAGGTGCCCATGGCCAGCATGGTCCGGGTCGTCGGCAGGAACGTGGTCTGCAGGGACGACGCCGAGCTCGCGACGACGGCGAGGAAGAGCAGGAACGCCAGGCCCGGGCCCAGGACCGGGCCGGCCAGCGCGGCGAACACGTTGTCCCCGGTGTCGGGGTTGCCGAGGCCCGTGCCCTCGGTGCCGATGCCGGCGTACATCTGCACGGCGATCGCCACGCCGACGTAGGTCACGATGATGACGACCATGGTCAGCAGCGCCGCCCGGCCCGGGGTGCGGGCGCTCCCGGCGGTCTCCTCGTTGACCGTCAGGCAGGTGTCCCAGCCCCAGTAGATGAACAGCGAGAGCGACAGGCCGGCGGTGAAGGCGCTGAAGCTGGTGATGGCCGTCGGGTCGAGCCAGGAGAACTCGAACGGGATGCCACCCGGTGCGGAGCCGGCCCTGGCCAGCGCCAGGACGGCGAACAGCGCGAGCACGGCCATCTGGAAGCCGACCAGCACGTACTGCACGCGCTTGGTGGCCTCCACCCCGCGGTAGGTGATCCAGGTGGCGACGGCGACGAACGCCACGCAGGTGAGGGCGTTGACGACCGTGTCGTCACCGAGGCTCGCCACCGACTCCGAGCCGGTGATCTCCCCGAGCAGCAGGTAGAAGAAGGAGACCGCCACGCCGGCGAGGTTGGACAGCACGATCACCGTGGCCAGCAGCGCGCCCCAGCCGCACAGCCAGCCGGCGTAGGGGTTGAACGCCTTGGTGGTCCAGGTGAACGACGTCCCGCAGTCCGGCGCCACCCGGTTGAGCTCCCGGTAGGCGTAGGCGACCAGCAGCATCGGCAGGAAGCCGGCCAGGAACACCGCGGGCATCTGCAGGCCGACCTCGGTCACCGTGGGCCCGAGGGTGGCCGTCAGCGCGTACACCGGCGCGATGCTCGAGACGCCGAGCACCACGCTGGCCAGCAGGCCGACCGAGCCGCCCGCCAGCCCCTTGGCCCGCAGGTCGGTCCGACGTCCGGTCACCGGACCCTGTTCGACCGCCATGCGGTCCTCCCTCCTCGCGCCGCCGCAGCGGCCTGTCCTCGGCCGGCGGGTGTGCCGCGGCTCACACACGACAGCCAGCCAGGTCGGCGCAGTTCGCGGAAGGGGCCGGCGTGTACACCCGCACCCGGTCCCGTCGACACTTCGGCATGGTCGCCGTCCACGGATCCGAGCGCGGCGAGCATGCACGACGACTGTTTCGTGCGCGTGTCCGACGCGCGGCTGTCCATTCCGTCGGGTGACAGCGCTGTCCCCGAGGGCGTGAGGTCCGGCTCAGGTCCGGCCGGCCGGGAGCCGGCTCCGCATCCCGGCGAGCAGCGCCTCCAGGCCCAGCTCGAACGCGGCGTCGGCACGCGCCCGCCCCAGCGGCGCCGCACGCAGCGCGGCGTCCAGGGCCGGGGTGCCGCCGCCGCCGGCGCGCCAGACCTCGTCGGGTGCAGCGAGGTCGAGCGCGGCGCCCAGCGCGTAGCTGTCCAGCACGCTCAGCCACAGCACGACCTGGTCCGGGGGCGAGCCGGCGAGCCGGAGGAGGTCGGCCACGCGGTCGTACCCGAGCAGGACCGAACCGGCGGTCATCGTCTGCTCGGTAAGCAGGGGGATCAGGTTGGGGTGCTCGGCGAGCGCCTGCCGGTAGGAGCGCATCCACGCCGCCACCTGGTCTCCCCAGTCGGTCCGGTCCAGCGGTGGGATCTCGAGGGGGGCGACCAGCCGTTCGCGCAGCAGCTCGACGATCTCCGGCCGCCCGCTGACGTGGTGGTAGATCGATGACGCGCTCGTGCCGAGCCGCGCCGCCAGGTCCGCCATCGTCAACCGGCCCCGCTCGTCGATGCAGGCCAGCGCCGCGTCGAGGATCGCCTCGACGTCCAGCAGTCGCCTCCGCCGCTGCACCACGTGTCCCTCCCCGGATCGGCCCGCGCCTCCAGTCGGCACGGGGCGCTTGACATCTGTGAGGTGGGCCACCATCTTAACCGAACGCCATTCGGTTAAGCACCTCCGGCCCTGGAAGGACCGCCGTGCCCGCCTCCTCCCCTCCCCCGGCCGCCGTCGCGCACGACGGCGACGGCCACCTCAAGCGCGGTGTCCTGGGCACCGGCAGCCTCGTCTTCATGGTGGTCGCCGCGGCCGCCCCGCTGACCGTCATGGCCGGCGTCGCCCCGCTCGCCATCCTGGTCGGCGGCATCGGCGCCCCGGTCCCCTACCTGGCCTCCGGGGTGGTGCTCACCGTCTTCGCGGTCGCCTTCACCCGCATGACCCGGCACGTGGGCAGCGCCGGCGCCTTCTACGCCTACATCGCCAAGGGGCTCGGCCGGACCTGGGGGCTGGCCGCCGCACTGCTCGCGCTGATGTCCTACAACGCGCTGATGATCGGGGTGTACGGCCTGTTCGCCGTGCAGGCGCAGGCCACCCTGGCCGACGTCTTCGGCGTCACGGTCCCGTGGCCGGTCATCGCCCTCGTCGCCGTCGCCCTGGTCCTGCTCGTGGGGTGGCTGGGCATCGACGTGGGTGCCAAGGTGCTCGGCGTCCTGCTGGTCCTCGAGACCGGCATCCTGCTGCTGATGGCCGTCGGCGTCCTCGTCGAGGGTGGCGCGTCGGGGCTGGACGCGGCCTCCTTCACGGCCGACGCGGTGTTCAGCCCCGGCATGGCCGGCGTGCTGGCCTTCAGCTTCGCCGCGTTCATGGGCTTCGAGTCCACGGTGCTGTACCGCAAGGAGGCCCGGGACCCGGAGCGCACCGTCCCGCGGGCCACCCACCTCGCCGTCGGCTTCATGGCGCTCTTCTACTGCTTCATCGTCTGGTCGGTGGTGCAGGCGTTCGGCAGCGCGCAGGCGGTGGCCGCCGCGGAGGGCGACCTCGCCGGCATGTTCTTCACCGTCATCGAGACGTACGTGGGGCCGTGGGCGAGCACGCTCATGCACCTGCTCGTCGTCAGCAGCGTCTACGCCTCGCAGATCGCCTTCCACAACGCGATCAACCGCTACGCGTTCGCGCTGTCCCGGGACGGCGTGCTGCCGCGCTGGGTCGGAACGGCGCACCCGCGGTTCGGGTCCCCGTACCGGGCGGGTCTCCTGCAGACGGCCCTCGCCGTCGTCGTCATCGCGGTGTTCGCCGCGGCCGGGGCCGACCCCTACGAGCAGCTGCTGCTGTGGGTGAACACGCCGGGAGTCGTCGGCGTCCTGGTCCTGCAGACGATGACGGCCGCGGCCACGGTGGCGTACTTCGTCCGCCGCAACCGCGCCGCCGCCACACCGGGGGCCGTCGGCGCCGGCGTCGCGTCCGGCGTCCTGCTGGCCGCGGCCACCTACGTCCTGGTGGACGACATCGAGCTGCTCACCGCCGCGCCGACGACGGTCAACGTCCTGCTGGTCGGCATCGTGCCGCTGTCCCTGGCCATCGGGACGGCGGTCGCCCTGTGGCTGCGCGCCCGCCACCCGGAGCGCTACGCGGGGATCGGGGAAGGGGCCGACGTCGACGCCGCCCCCACCCCGGAGCTGCTCGCGACCGCCGACGACCGATGAGAGTGGAGCACCCCGTGAACGCCGACCTGGTCATCACGACCGACACCGTGCACACGCTGACCGGCGAGGGCCCGCCGGTGGAGGCGGTCGCGATCGCCGGCGGCCTCGTGGTCGCCACCGGCACCCGGCGCGACGTCGCCGACTGGCGCGACGCCCGGACCGAGGTCGTCGACCTCGGCGCCGCCACGCTGACGCCGGGCCTCACCGACGGGCACCTGCACCCGGTGATGGGCCTGCAGCTGACCGCGGACGTCGACCTCTCCGGCGCCCGGTCGCTGGCGGAGGCGCAGCACCTGCTGGCCGCGGCCGCGGCCGGCCGGGCGCCGGACGCGTGGGTCCAGGCATGGGGCCTGGACCCCAACCTGTTCGGCGGCTCCCCCGTCACCAACGCCCCCCTGGAGGCGGCCGTGGGCGGGCGGCCGGCCTTCGTGCGGCTCTTCGACGCGCACTCCGCGCTCGCGACCGACCGCGCCCTGCGGATCGCGGGGGTGGACGGTCCCCGGTCGTTCGCCCAGCGGGCCGTCGTCGTGTGCGACGACGGCGGGCACCCGACCGGCCTCCTGCTCGAGGCGGCCGCCATGGACCTGGTGCAGGACCACGTCCCGCTCGACCCCGTCCCGGTGCGGGCGCGGCAGCTGCTCGACCTCCTCACGGCCATGGCGGCCACCGGGTTGACCGGCGGGCACGTCATGGACCTGCTCGGGGACAGCCGGGCGGTCGTCGCGGCGGCGGAGGACGCGCAGGACCTGCCGCTGCGGCTGCGCTTCGCCCCGTGGTGCCTGCCGGGCGTGGACGCCGACGGGCTGGCCGAGCTCGTCGACCTCCAGGGCCGGGGCGGGCGGAGGTGGGCCGTCGGCGGGGTCAAGTTCATGGTCGACGGGACGATCGACAACGGGACGGCGTGGCTCGAGCAGCCCGACGCGCTGGGCGAGTCGACCGAGAGCTTCTGGCCGGAGCCGGCGGAGTACGCCCGGGCCGTGCGCGCACTGGCGGCGGCGGGGGTCCCGACGGCCACGCACGCGATCGGCGACGCCGGCGTCCGCCACGCCCTGGCCGCCCTCGCGGGCCCGGCCCGCCCGGCAGCCGGGCCGCACCGCATCGAGCACATCGAGACGCTGCCGACCGCGCTCATCGGCGCGTTCGTGCGCCAGGGGGTCGTGGCGAGCATGCAGCCGACGCACTGCACCCACTTCACCCGGGCCGACCACACCGACAACTGGTCCACCCGGCTGGGCCCCGAGCGCGCCGGCCGCGCGTGGCGCTGCCGGGACCTCCGCGACGCCGGTGTGCCGCTGGTGCTGGGGTCCGACTGGCCGGTGGCGCCCTTCGACCCCCGGCGGGTCCTCGCGGACGCGCAGCTGCGCCGGCCCGCGGGCGAGCCGGACGTCGCCCCGGTGCAGCCCCACCAGGGGCTCACGCCGCTGATGGCCCTGCAGGGGTACACCACGCAGGCCGCCTGGGCGGCCGGGGAGGCCGCGTGCGCGGGACGGATCGCCCCGGGCATGCGCGCCGACCTGACGGCCTTCGCCGTCGACCCCCTGCAGGCACCTCCCGACGAGCTCGCCGACGCGCCCGTCGTCCTCACCACGGTGGACGGCGGCATCGTCCACCGGGGCGGAGCGGGCGGCTGGTGACGGCCACGAACCAGCGTCCCTCATGCTGGTGACACCGGAAATCGTTGTGTAGTCTGCGTTCCGGCACGGATTTCGTCGTCCGGTGCGCCTGGACGACGCCTACCCCCTCCCGATCGGACCTCCCCACCATGACGCGCTACGGCGCCCAGTTCGGGCCCGACATCACCTACCTCGGGATCGAGCGCTGCGACCTCGGTGACCCGGCGAGCTTCGCCGGCGCCGACGTCGTCGTCCTCGGCGCCCCCTTCGACGGCGGCACCTCGCACCGCCCGGGCACCCGCTTCGGGCCGCAGGCGATCCGGATGACCGACTACCTCGCGCACGACGGGTCGCGGCCCAGCCTGGCGCTGCGCACCGACGGGCTGCGCGACCTGCGGGTCCTCGATGCAGGGGACGTCGAGATGTACTCCGGGGACATCGAGACCGCGCTCGGCGCGCTGGAGGCCGCGGTCGAGACGGTGGCCCGCAGCGGCGCCATCCCCGTCGTCCTGGGCGGTGACCACTCGATCGCCTTCGCCGACGCCAAGGGGGTGGCCAACGTGCTCGGCCACGGCCGCGTCTCGATGGTCCACTTCGACGCGCACGCCGACACCGGCGACATCGAGTTCGGCTCCCTGTGGGGCCACGGCCAGCCGATGCGGCGGCTGATCGAGTCCGGGGCGCTGCGCGGCGACCGGTTCCTCCAGGTCGGCCTGCGCGGCTACTGGCCGCCGCCGGAGACGCTGGACTGGATGGCGGCGCAGCGGATGCGCTCCTACGAGATGACCGAGATCGGGCACCGGGGGCTGGACGCCTGCCTCACCGAGGCGTCGGCCATCGCCACCGATGAGTGCGACGGCGTCTTCCTGTCGGTCGACATCGACGTCTGCGACCCCGGGCACGCGCCGGGCACCGGCACGCCCGAGCCCGGTGGCCTCACTGCCCGCCAGCTGCTGGACGCCGTCCGCCGGCTGTGCCTGGAGCTGCCCGTGGTCGGCGTCGACGTCGTCGAGGTCAGCCCGCCCTACGACCACGCCGACATCACCGCGGCGCTGGCCAACCGGGTCGTCCTCGAGGCGCTCTCGGCCATCGCCCGCCGCCGCCGCGACGCCCGCGACGGCACCCGCTGGGACCCGTCGGTCCCGCTGCTCGCGAACCGCCCCGACACCACCCAGGAGAACCCGTCATGACCGAGCTCGCGACGTCCTGCCACGGCTCCGGCTCGGCCGGCACGCGCGCCGCCGCCGGCACCCCGCACCCGCTGGACCCGCTGAGCGCCGAGGAGTTCCGCGCCGCCGCGGCGGTCCTGCGCCGCGACCGCGGGGTGGACGAGCGCTGGCGGTTCGCCTCCATCGAGCTGCGCGAGCCGGCCAAGGACGTCGTCCGCGCGTTCCGCCCCGGCGACCCGATCCGCCGCGAGGCCCGGGTGACCTGCTGGAGCCGCGAGGAGGGGACCCCGTACAAGGCGGTGGTCTCGCTGACCGACGACGCCGTCGTCTCCTGGGAGGCGGTGCCCGGCGAGCAGGCCAACATGACCCTCGACGAGTGGCACGAGGCGCACGAGGTCCTCATCGAGCACCCGGACGTGGTCGAGGCGCTGGCGAAGCGCGGCATCACCGACCTGGACCTGGTGCTCATCGACACCTGGGCCTACGGCCACTCGCTGATCCCCGAGGGCCTGCAGGACCGCCGGGTCGGCTGGACCGACGTGTGGCGCCGCTCGGTGCGCGGCGGCAACCCCTACGCCAACCCGGTGATGGGGCTGCACTTCGTCGTCGACCTCAACACGATGGAGCTGCTGCGGATCGAGGACACCCCGCCGCCGGTGCAGCCCGCGGTGATGGGCGAGTACGTGCCGTCGCTGGTGCCCGGCCTGCAGCAGCGCACCGACGTGAAGCCGCTGGAGATCACCCAGCCCGAGGGCGTCTCGTTCGCCCTCGACGGGCACGAGCTGCGCTGGCAGAAGTGGACGATGCGGCTGGGGTTCAACCACCGCGAGGGCCTGGTGATCCACCGGGTCGCCTACGACGGCCGGCCGATCGCGCACCGGATGTCGTTCGCCGAGATGGTGGTGCCCTACCGCGACCCGAGCCCCGACCACCACCGGCGCACCGCGTTCGACGTCGGCGAGTGGGGCCTGGGCTTCATGACGACGTCGCTGAAGCTCGGCTGCGACTGCCTCGGCGACATCACCTACGTCGACGCGGTCCTGCACGACACCCGCGGCGAGCCCTACACCATCGAGAACGCCATCTGCCTGCACGAGGAGGACGACGGCGTGCTGTGGAAGCACGTCGACGAGCAGGCCGGGGCCGAGGTGCGGCGGTCCCGGCGGATGGTCGTCTCGTTCCACGCGACGGTGGCCAACTACGAGTACCTGACCTACTGGCGCTTCCACCAGGACGGCACCATCCAGTGCGAGGTGCGCGCCACCGGGATCATGGTGACCAGCGCGTACGAGGACACCCCGCCGGCCTACGGCACCGTCGTCGACGAGCGCACCTACGCGCCGATCCACCAGCACTTCGTCGTCGCCCGGCTGGACATGGAGGTCGACGGCCCGGAGAACACCGTCGTCGTCACCGAGAGCGAGGCGCTCCCGGTGTCGGAGGACAACCCGTACGGGCTCGCCGTCGTCACGCGCAGCCGCGCGGTGGAGACCGAGGCCGAGGGGCGCCTGGACCTCGACTTCGCCACCCAGCGCTCGTTCAAGGTGGTCAACCGGACCAAGCCGAACCGGCTGGGGACGGCGCCGGGCTACAAGCTGTACCCGACCTCCGCGCTGCCCGCGCTCGCCGACCCGAGCGCGCCGTTCCGGCAGCGGGCGCAGGTCATCGACCACCCGGTGTGGGTCAGCGCGTTCGACGAGGAGCAGCGCTGGCCCTCCGGCGAGTTCTGCAACCAGAGCCGCCAGGACTACGGGCTGCCGGCCTGGCAGCAGGCGGACCGGTCGCTCGTGGACACCGACCTGGTGCTCTGGCACGTCTTCGGCATCCACCACGTCCCGCGGCCCGAGGACTGGCCGGTCATGCCGGTGGACGTCGTGTCGTTCGAGCTGAAGCCGGTGGGCTTCTTCGACCGCAACCCGGCGCTCGACGTCCCGCCCACCCCGGGGGCCTGCCACCGGTGATGCCCGGCGGCGTCGTGCAGCCGCTCGGTGCGGCGGCC
Organism: Geodermatophilus sp. SYSU D01176; assembly: GCF_054050015.1. Lineage (NCBI taxonomy): Bacteria > Bacillati > Actinomycetota > Actinomycetes > Geodermatophilales > Geodermatophilaceae > Geodermatophilus > Geodermatophilus sp. SYSU D01176. Next base: position 14,845 of record NZ_JBJGYN010000033.1, read on the forward strand.
CTGCCGCGGTTCCTCGCCCGCGGTGCGGCGGGGGCCGCGGCGGGGTGTGCCGCCGTGCACGGGCTCGCCTCGCTCGCGGCGCTGCACCCCGGCACGACCCCTCTGGTCCTCGCCTGCCTGGCCTGCGCGGCGCACCTGTGGCGCCGGCCGGGCCGGGCGGCGTGGGCGCTGCACGTCGTCCTGACGACGACGATGCTCGCCGCGCACCCGCCGGTGACCGCCGCCCACCACGCGACGACGGGCCTGAGCTCGTGGGTCGGGCCGGTCGCGGGGCTGCTGGCGGTCGTGGCGCTGCTGCTGGCGGCAGTGCGGGCGTGCGACGCGCTGCGTGGCGCCGTCCCGGGCTGACGGTTGGCAGTGGTGTGCCGGTCGTCGGGCACCCGTCGCCGTGCTCGACACGGGTTCCCGCGCGATCAGTGCAGCGCTTGAGGCGACTCCGGAGACCTGCGCGGGCCCGGTGGGCCACCGATCACCACACCGGGGCGAGCGGCCGGTCGGGGGCGACCATCCGCGGCAGCCGCCGCACGGTTGACCGCGGGCCACGCCTTCCCCACCGTGTGCCGTCCGGCACACGATCGAGGAGGGGTCATGGCGGCACAGGTGGACACCAGCGGGATGGACGGGGTCCTGCGGCGGGCGGTCGACAGCGGAGCGGTGCCCAACGTGGTCGCCACCGCTGCGGACACCGATGGGCCCTTCTACGAGGGGGCCGCCGGTGCCCGGACGGCCGGCACGGACCAGCCACTCGACGGCGGCACGCTCTTCCGGATCGCGTCCATGACGAAGATGGTTGCCACGGTCGCCGCCCTGCAGCTGGCCGAACGGGGCGAGCTCGACCTACAGGCGCCGGTCGACACGCTCGTCCCCGCGTGGGCGGAGTTGGAGGTCCTCGAGGGGTGGGACGGCGACACCGCGCGTACCCGACCCCCGGCCACCCGCGCGACCGTCCACCACCTGCTCACCCACACCAGCGGCCTCACCTACTGGTTCTGGAACCCCGAGTTGGTCCGCTGGGAGAGCACCACCGGCACGCCCAACGTGATGAGCGGCAGCCGGACGTGCCTCAGCGCGCCGCTGGTCGCCGATCCCGGCACGCAGTTCGAGTACGGCATCAACACCGACTGGCTGGGCCTCGTGGTGGAGGCGGTCTGCGGTCGCACGCTGGACAAGTACCTCCAGGAGAACGTCCTCGCGCCCCTGGGCATGACCCAGACGACCTTCACTCCCACCGCCGAGCAGCGGGCCGACCTGGTGCCCGTGCACGTCAAGGACGAGGAGGGGCACTGGGTCCCCACCGACATCGACTGGGCCGACGAGCCGGAGTGGTGGGCCGGCGGGCACGGGCTGTACTCCACTCCTCGCGACTACCTGCGCTTCCAGCGGATGCTGCTCCGCAACGGCGAGTTGGACGGGGTGCGCGTCCTCCGGCCGGAGACCGTCGACGCGGCCTTCACCAACCAGATCGGCGAGCTGGAGTTCCCCAGCCACATCCCGTCGGGCGATCCCGCGGTGACCCACCCCTGGAACGGTCCGACGGGGCAGAAGTGGGGGTACGGGTTGCTGCTCACCACGGAGCAGCAACCCGGCATGCGTGCCGTCGGCAGCGGCGCCTGGGCCGGGGTGTTCAACACACACTTCTGGGTCGACCGGACCAGCGGGGTCACCGGCGCCATCTACACCCAGTTCCTCCCGTTCATCCCGGAGGAGGCGCTGGCGGTCTACGCCGATTTCGAGCGGGCGGTCTACGCCGGGCGCTGAGGACGGGCCATAGGCGACGTCGTCCGGGACGATGCTCCGGCCCCCCGCCCCCACCGGCTCGCCGGATCAGGAGGACGACGCCCGCCCTCCTGATCAGGGGCGGACTCGCTGGTCGGCTCGTGTGCACGCCCACGAGCCGACCGGCGCAGCCGCCGGTCAGTCCTCGGGCAGCCGGACCGGCGCGAGCTCGTCGAACAGGTCACCGGGGCCGGGGTTGTCGGGGTGGCTGCGCCCGCCGAGGTGGTGGACGACGCCCCACACCGCGTTGAGCGCCGTCTGCACCGCGCCCTCGGCCCAACCGGCGGTCCAGGAGATGTCGTCGCCGGCGAGGAACAGGCCGCGGTACCGCTCGGGCAGCTCGTCCTGCTTGAAGTGGGTGAACAGCCGCCGCTGGTAGCGGTAGTGGCCGGGGAGGTTGGCCTTGAACGCGCCCATGTAGTCGCGCTCGGACTCCCACGACACCGTCACCGGCGAGGCGATGACGTGCCGGCGCAGGTCGACGTCGGGGTAGATCTCGCGCAGCGAGGCGAGCATGACCTCCATGCGCTCGGTCGCCGACAGCGGCAGCCACTTCAATGAGTCGTCGGCCCAGGTGTAGCTCAGGCAGATCAGCCCCGGCTTCCCCTCCCCGTGGTCGAGCAGGTAGGTGCCGCGGGTCATCCGGTCCGACAGCGTCATGCTCATCCGGTGCCGGCCGGTCCGCGGGTCGACGTCCTTCCAGAACGGCCGGTCGACCAGGCAGAACAGCTTGGTCGAGCCCATGTAGTGGGTGCGCTCGATCGCCGTCCAGTGGTCGATCGGGAACAGCTCCTCGTCGCAGGTGATCCGCGAGAGCAGGTTCCAGCTCTGCGCGGTGAACACCGCCGCCGGGTACGTGCGGATGCCCCCGGCGGCGTCGGTGACGGTCAGGCGGTCGGGCGCGGTCCGGTGCAGCCGGGTGACGGCGGGCAGCGGCCGCCCGCCGGGGTGCAGCGACGCCACGCTGGTGCCCGCCGGCCAGTGCGCCGGCGCCTCGACCTCGGCCCGCCACAGCCCGACGGGGACCTGCTGGCAGCCGCCCACGATGGACAGGTGGTCGTCGTCCGCGGCGGTGTAGACCACCCGCAGGATCTCGAGCATCGAGTTCGGGTAGTCGGTGTCCCAGCCGCCGGTGCCGAAGCCGACCTGACCGAAGACCTCGCGGTGCCGGAAGGAGCGGAACGCCGGCGAGGCGGCGAGGAACCCGTAGAAGGTGGTGTCGTCGAGCTGCTCGACCAGCTCGTCCCAGATCGCCTTGATCGCCTTGACGTCGCGGTCGCGGATCGCCTGCTGCACCTCCTCCAGGCGGGCGCCGCCGACCAGCGTCTCGTGCCAGGCGTCGGCGACCTCGCGGTAGAGCGGGGGCAGGTCGTCGAGGGTGTGCGCGTAGTGGGTCTCGCCCTTGAGGTCGACCACGGTGCTCGGCGTGGCGACGTCCAGCGGGTTGGGGAAGCGCGTCGTCGAGAGGCCCAGGCGGTGCACGTAGGAGAAGAAGGACGTCGACGACGGCGGGAAGCGCATCGCGCCCATCTCGGCGACCACGCCGGGGTGCCCCTCGAAGCCGACCGAGCGCAGCCGCCCGCCGATCTCGTGGGCCTCGTAGACGACCGGTCTGAGGCCCAGCCTCATCAGCTCGTACGCCGTGACGGTGCCCGACAGGCCACCGCCGATGACGGCGACCTCGGTGCCGAGTGCGGCCTCGGGGACCTCGCCGAGCCCGGCCGGGTGGGCCAGCCAGTCGTCGTAGGCGAAGGGGAAGTCCGGGCCGAACATGGTCAGGGGCCGGATCGGCCGCTCCTCGCCCGGCTCGTGGGCGGCGACGGGGATGGCGGAGGTCATGCGGGGTTCTCCGGGAGGTAGAGCTCGGGACGGCGGTCGGCCAGGTGGGTGTTCACCCGGCGGGAGGCGGTGAGGACGGCGGGGTCGACGTCGGCGAGCAGCAGCTCCTCGCCCCGGCCGGCCCGCGCCAGCTGGGTGCCGTCGGGGGCGATGACGCAGCTCGCGCCGCAGTAGACGAACTCCCCCTCGGCGCCGGTGCGGTTGGCGTAGGCGACGAACAGCTGGCTCTCGTAGGCGCGGGCCGGCACCAGCACGGTGCCGACGGAGCCGTACGGGTCCATCAGCCCGGTGGGGACGACGAGCAGCTCGCTGCCGGCCACGGCGTGCGCGCGCACCGCCTCGGGGAACTCGACGTCGTAGCAGACCAGCAGCCCCGCCACGACGCCGTCGAGCCGGAACTGCACGACCCCGACGTCGCCCGGGACGAACGCGTCGCGGTCGACGTCGCCGTACAGGTGCGCCTTCGCGTAGGAGGCGAGCAGGGCGCCGTCGGCGTCCACCACGACGACGGTGTTGGCGACACCGGCCGGGGTGCGCACCGGCAGCCCGACGGCGATCGCCAGCCCGTGCTCGGCGGCGATGGCGGCCACCCGCCCGGTGAGCGGCCCGGGGACCGGCTCGGCCAGCTCGGCGACCCGGTCGGCCCCGATCGCGTATCCGGTCAGCGACATCTCCGGCGTGACCAGCAGCCGGGCGCCGGCCGCGGCGGCCCGGGCGGCGGCGTCGGCGACCGCGGCCAGCCCGGCCTCGGGGTCCGGCGTCTCGGCCGGGCCCTGCAGCAGAGCGATGCGCACGGTCAGGCCCCCGTGCGCAGGGCCGAGTGGCGGTACCCGTAGCCGGAGTACACGGCCAGCCCCAGCAGCATCCAGGCGAGGAACACCAGCCAGGTCGCCGAGCCCAGCCCGAGCACCAGCAGACCGCAGAAGACCACGCCGAGCACCGGGGTGAGCGGGTAGAGCGGCGTCCGGAAGGTGCGCGGCAGGTCCGGCCGGGTGTGGCGGAGCAGGATGACGCCGACGTTGACCAGCGCGAAGGCGAACAGCGTGCCGATGCTCGTGGCGTTGGCGAGCTCGCCGAGCGGCACGAGGCCCGCCAGCAGCGCGATGACGACGCTGACGATGACGGTGTTGGCCACCGGGATCCGCCGGCGGGCGCTGACCTTCGAGAAGACCGGCGGCACCAGGCCGTCGCGGGACATCGCGTAGAGGATGCGGGTCTGCCCGTAGAGCACGGTGAGGACGACGCTGGCGATCGCGACGACGGCACCGATGGACAGCAGCACGGCGGTCCAGGTCTGGCCGGTCGCGATGCTCAGCACGTCGGCCAGCGCCGCCTCCGAGCCGCTGATCGACGGCCACGGCACCGCGCCGACCGCGGCGAGGGCCACCAGACAGTAGACGACCGTGACCACCAGCAGCGACAGCACGATGGCCCGCGGGAGGTCGCGGCGGGCGTCGCGCGCCTCGTCGCCGGCGGTCGAGGCCGCGTCGAAGCCGATGTAGGAGAAGAAGGCCTGCGAGGCCGCGGCGGTGATGCCGGCGACGCCCATGGGGACGAACGGCGCGAGGTTGCCGGCGCGGAAGGCGGTGAACGCCACCACGCAGAAGAACAGCAGGACGCCGACCTTGAGCACCACCATCGCGGTGTTGACCCGCGCGCTCTCGCTGGTGCCGCGCAGCAGCAGCACCATGGCCAGCAGCACGACGACGACGGCGGGGGTGTTGACCACCCCGCCGTCACCGGGCGGCGCGGACAGCGCCGCGGGGAGCACCGCGCCGATCGTGCTGGCCGCGAGGTCGTCGATGTAGGCGCCCCAGCCCACGGCCACGGCGGCCACCGAGACGCCGTACTCCAGCATCAGGCACCAGCCGCACACCCAGGCGACGAGCTCGCCCATGGTGGCGTAGGTGTACGAGTAGGAGGAGCCCGAGACGGGGATGCTGCCGGCCAGCTCGGCGTAGGACAGCGCCGAGAACAGCGCGGTCACCGCGGCGAGGACGAAGCTCAGCACGATGGCCGGCCCGGCCAGGGGCACGGCCTCGCCGAGGATGACGAAGATGCCGGTGCCCAGGGTCGCGCCGATGCTGAGGGCGGTCAGCTGGAGCAGGCCCATCGACCGGCGCAGGCCGTGCCCGCCCTCCTCCACGTGCTGGGCGACGATCACGTCGACGGGCTTGATCCGGAACAACTGACTGCGGCGGGCCGGGGCGACGCTGCCCGGGCCGGCGCTGACTGTGCTCACGGGTGCTCCTCTGCGGCGGGTGCTGTGGTCTGGGTCGCAGGGAGCATCACCATCAGTTGCTCAGCTGTCAACGACAGTTTCATGACTAGGCGGCCGTCCGTCGGGGAGCGCCGGGGCGAACACCCAGAGCACGCGGGTGACGCCGTCGGTGCGCAGCGAGCGGAACCCGTGCTCGGTACCCGGCGAGAAGGTGAACGCGTCGCCGGGGCCGAGCGCCGTGACCTCACCGGCCACCGTCACCTCGAGGTCGCCCTCCAGCACGAAGACGAACTCGACCTCGGCCGGCAGCGCGTAGGCCTCCTCGCCGCTGCCGCCGCCGGGCGCGATCTCGGACAAGATGGCCTGCACCCGCCGCTCCCCCGACGGCGTGAGCAGGAACTCGGTCAACCCCCGCCCACCGAAGGCGATCGGCGGGTAGCTGCCGGCGCGGACGGCCTCCCCGCCCGGCGCCGCCTCGAAGAGGCTGCCCGGGGAGATGCCGAGCGCGCCGCACACCCGCACGAGCGCGGCCACCGACGCGCTGGCCTGGTCGCGCTCGAGCTTGCTGAGGAACCCCTTGGTCAGCCCGCTGGCCTCGGCCACGTCGGTGAGGGTCAGCCGGCGCGCCTGCCGCACCGCCTTGAGCCGCCCGCCGATCCGCGGCACGCCGTCCTCCAGTGCTGCCTCCACCGCCACCTCCCGGGTCCGGACCGGACACTAGTTCGCGCCACGGAGTTGACAACTGGGAAACACAAGTTGACAGTTGCGGCCGACCCGGACGGTGGAGCCCGTCCCCCGCCGTCGCCGCGCCCTCAGGAGCCCCCGTGCCGGAGCAGACCCCGATCGGCCCCGTCGACGCCACGCGGGTCCCCCGCTACGCCGGCCCGGCCACCTTCGCCCGGCTGCCCCGCCTCGACGAGGTCTCCCGCGCCGACGTCGCCGTCCTCGGGGTGCCGTTCGACTCGGGGGTCAGCTACCGGCCCGGCGCCCGGTTCGGCCCCGGCCACGTGCGGGCCGGCTCCAAGCTGCTGCGGCCCTACAACCCGGCGCTGGACGCCACGCCCTTCGGCACGCAGCAGGTGGCCGACGCCGGTGACATCGGCGTCAACCCGTTCGACCTCGGCGAGGCGATCGAGACCATCGACCGCGAGGCGACCGCGCTGCGCGCCGACGGCGCCCAGCTGCTCACCATCGGCGGCGACCACACCATCGCGCTGCCGATCCTGCGCTCGCTGGCCCGCGACCACGGGCCGGTGGCCGTCCTGCACTTCGACGCCCACCTCGACACCTGGGACACCTACTTCGGCGCCCCCTACACGCACGGCACGCCGTTCCGCCGCGCCGGCGAGGAGGGCCTGATCGACCTGGAGCGCTCGCTGCACATGGGCATCCGCGGCCCGCTGTACAGCAAGCAGGACCTCGAGGACGACGCCGTCCTCGGCTTCTCGGTGATCCGGTCCGACGACTACGAGGTCGACGGCGCGCGCAGCATCGTCGAGCGGATGCGCGCGCGGCTGGCCGGCGGCCCGGTCTACGTGTCGGTCGACATCGACGTCCTCGACCCCGCGCACGCGCCGGGCACGGGCACGCCGGAAGCCGGCGGGCTCACCAGCCGGGAGCTGCTCACCACCCTGCGCGGGCTGGTCGGGCTGGACGTCGTCGGGGCCGACATCGTCGAGGTGTCCCCGCCCTACGACCACGCCGAGCTCACCGGCATCGCCGCGGCCCACGTGGGCTACGAGTTGCTGTCGGTGCTGGCGCGCAACCGCGCCTGACCCGGACCGTCCGGGATCGCAGACAGCCGCGCCTCCGCGGACCTGGGCCGCGCCGCCCCGACGGTGTGCGATGGGGGCATGGCGGAGGACCTGACGTGCCGGTGACGACGTTCTTCGCCGACTCCGCGTGGCTCGGCGGCGGCCGCGCGGACGCCGCCGTGCTGATCGAGGTGGACGGCGAGCGCATCGCCGCGGTGCGGCCGGGGGCGCAGCGGCCGCCCGGCGCGGTCCACCTGCGCGGGCTCACCCTGCCCGGGCTGGTCAACGGCCACTCGCACGCCTTCCACCGGGCCCTGCGGGGGCGCACCCACCGGGCCGGCGGCTCGTTCTGGACGTGGCGGGAGGACGTGTACGCCGTCGCCGCCGGGCTGACCCCGGACGCGTACCACGCGCTGGCCCGGGCCACCTACGCGGAGATGGCGCTGGCCGGGGTCACCTGCGTCGGGGAGTTCCACTACCTGCACCACGCCCCCGGCGGGGTGCCCTACGCCGATGCCAACGCCGTCGGCGAGGCGCTGCTGGCGGCCGCCGACGACGCCGGCGTCCGGATGACACTGCTCGACACCTGCTATCCAGCCGGGGGCTTCGGCCGGGAGCTGCAGGGTCCGCAGCTGCGCTTCGGCGACGCGGACGCCGCGGCCTGGGCCGACCGCGCGTCGCGGCTGCGCGGCACCGCCCGGGCCCGCATCGGCGCGGCGGTCCACTCCGTGCGCGCGGTACCGGCCGACCAGCTGGGGACCGTCGCCGCCTGGGCGGAGGAACGCGGCGCGCCGCTGCACGTCCACCTCTCCGAGCAGCGCGCCGAGAACGAGGCCTGCCTGGCGGCGCACGGCTGCACCCCGGCGCAGCTGCTCGCCGGCTCCGGCGTGCTCGGCCCGCGCTGCACCGCCGTGCACGCCACCCACCTCACCGCCACCGACACCGGCCTGCTCGGGGGTTCGGGGACGACGGTGTGCCTGTGCCCCACGACCGAGCGGGACCTCGCCGACGGCATCGGCCCGGCGCGCGCCCTGGCGGACGCCGGCTGCCCGCTGTCCCTCGGCAGCGACAGCAACGCCGTCGTCGACCTGTTCGAGGAGGCCCGCGGCGTGGAGCTCCACGAGCGGCTGGCCACCGAGCGGCGCGGCCACTGGTCGGCGGCGCACCTGCTGCGCGCTGCCACTGCGGGCGGCGCGGCCTCGCTCGGTTGGCCGGACGCCGGCCGGATCGAACCCGGTGCCCTCGCCGACCTGGTCACCGTCGGGCCGGACTCGGTGCGCCTGGCCGGGGCGCGCCCGGAGACGCTGCTGGAGTCGGTCGTGTTCGCGGCGACGGCCTCCGACGTCCGCTCCGTGGTGGTGGGCGGACGGCGCGTCGTCGCCGAGGGCCGGCACCTGCTCGTGGACGACGTCCCGAGGGCGCTGTCCGAGGCCATCGACGAGGTGCTGCCATGACGTCCACGCTCATCGACCGGATCGGCAGCCTGGTCACCAACGACCCCTCGCTGGGCCGCGGCCCGCTGGGCGTCGTCGAGGACGCCGCGCTGCTGCTCCAGGACGGCGTCGTGACATGGGCCGGCCCGCGGTCCGTGGTGCCGCAGGGCGCGGGCGACGAGCGGGTGGACGCCGACGGGCGGGCCGTGCTGCCCGGCTTCGTCGACAGCCACGGCCACCTGGTCTTCGCCGGCGACCGGGCGGCCGAGTTCGCCGCCCGCATGACCGGCACGCCCTACACCGCCGGTGGCATCGCCACGACGGTCGCCGCGACCCGCGCCGCGTCGCGTGAGCAGCTGGGCCGCCGCACGTCGGCCCTCGTCGCCGAGGCGCTGCGCTCGGGCACGACCACCATCGAGTCGAAGTCCGGCTACGGGCTCACGGTCGACGACGAGCGGCGCAGCGTCGAGGTGGCCGCCGAGCACACCGACGAGGTCACCTTCCTCGGCGCGCACGTCGTCCCGCCGGAGTACGCCCACCGCCCCGACGACTACGTCGACCTGGTGCGCGGGCCGATGCTCGAGGCCTGTGCGCCGCACGCGCGGTGGATCGACGTCTTCTGCGACCGCGGGGCGTTCGACCGTGAGCAGACCCGGGCGATCCTGCGCGCCGGCGCCGAGCGCGGTCTGGTGCCCCGCCTGCACGCGAACCAGCTGCACCACGGCCCGGGTGCGCGGCTGGCCGTCGAGTTCGGCGCCGCCTCGGCCGACCACCTGACCCATCTGACCGACGCGGACGTCGACGCGCTGGCCGGCGGTGACACCGTCGCCACGCTGCTGCCCGGCGCGGAGTTCTCGACCCGCTCGCCCTACCCCGACGCCCGGCGGCTGCTCGGCGCGGGCATCACCGTCGCCCTGGCCACCGACTGCAACCCGGGCTCGAGCTACACGACGAGCATGCCGTTCTGCATCGCGCTGGCCGTCCGGGAGATGCGGATGACGCCGGAGGAGGCGGTGTGGGCCGCCACTGCCGGCGGCGCGCAGGCGCTGCGCCGCGACGACGTGGGCACCCTGCGCGTGGGCGCGCGCGCCGACGTCGTCCTCCTGGACGCACCGTCGTACCTGCACCTGGCCTACCGGCCCGGGGTCGCCCTGGTCGAACGCGTCTGGCAGGCCGGCCGGCAGGTGGTCCCGCCCCGCTGACGACGGCACTAGCGTGGACAGGTGGGCATCGCGATCGAGCCGGCGACGAGTGCGCGGTTCGACGACGTGGCGACGATCCTGGGTCCCAGGAACCCGGCCTCCAGCGTCTGCTGGTGCCTCAGCCACCGGGTCGACTCGAGGACGAACCGGGAACTGGCCGGGCCGGCGCGCCGCGAGTACGTCCGGCGACTGACCGAGCGCCCGATCGCCCCGGGAGTGCTCGCGTACGACGACGGCGAGGTGGTCGGCTGGGCCGCGGTCGCGCCGCGGGCGGAGCTGCCCTTCGAGCGCTCGACGAAGATGCCGCACGTCGACGACCTGCCCGTCTGGTCGCTGTGGTGCATCCGCGTGCGCCCCGGTCACCGCGGCAGGGGGATCGCGCACGCGCTCGTCCGCGGGGCGGTGGACTACGCAGCCGCCCAGGGCGCCCCGGCCGTCGAGGGCTACCCGGTCGACAACCAGGGCCAGAAGGTCGACACGACCATGGCCTTCGTCGGCACGCGGGGGCTGTTCGAGAAGGCAGGGTTCACCAAGGCCGCGGACACCGGTGCCGTCGCGGGCGGGTTCCCCCGCGTGCTCATGCGCCGCGTTCTCGGCTGAGCCCGGGGGTCGGTCCCTCCCGCATCGGCACCCGCACGCCGCGTTCCACCGCGACCTCGACGGCCCGGTCGTAGCCGGCGTCGACGTGCCGCAGCACGCCCGTGCCGGGGTCGTTGGTCAGGACGCGGGCCAGCTTGGCCGCGGCCAGTTCGGTGCCGTCGGCGACGCTGACCTGGCCGGCGTGGATCGACCGCCCGATGCCCACTCCCCCGCCGTGGTGGATCGACACCCAGCTGGCCCCGCTGGCGGTGGCGACCAGGGCGTTGAGCAGCGGCCAGTCGGCGATCGCGTCCGACCCATCGGCCATCGCCTCGGTCTCCCGGTACGGCGAGGCCACCGAGCCGCAGTCGAGGTGGTCCCGCCCGATGACGACCGGCGCGCCGATCTCCCCGGAGGCGACCATCTCGTTGAAGCGCAGCCCGGCGCGATCCCGCTCGCCGTGGCCCAGCCAGCAGATCCGGGCCGGCAGCCCCTGGAAGGCGATCCGCTCCCGGGCGGCACGGATCCACCGGTGCAGGTGGTTGTTCTCCGGGAACAGCTCCACGACGGCGCGGTCGGTCGCCGCGATGTCGGCCGGGTCCCCGCTGAGGGCGACCCAGCGGAACGGGCCCCTGCCCTCGCAGAACAGCGGGCGGATGTAGGCGGGCACGAACCCCGGGAAGGCGAAGGCCCGGTCGAACCCGCCCAGGCGGGCCTCGTCGCGGATGGAGTTGCCGTAGTCGAACACCTCCGCGCCGGCGTCCAGGAAGCCGACCATCGCCTCGACGTGCCGCGCCATCGACGCCCGCGCCCGGTCGGTGAACTCCTCCGGTTTGGCCGCGGCGTAGTCGTGCCAGTCGGTCAGATCGACGCCCTCGGGCAGGTACGACAGCGGGTCGTGCGCCGAGGTCTGGTCGGTGACGACGTCGACCTCGACACCCCGGCGCAGCAGCTCCGGGAACACCGTCGCGGCGTTGCCGACGAGCCCGACCGACAGTGCCCGCCGGTCGCGCCGGGCGGCCAGGCCGCGGTCGACGGCGTCGTCCAGGGAGTCGGCGACCTCGTCGAGGTAGCGGTGCTCGACCCGGCGGCGCAGGCGGGCCGGGTCGACGTCGACGACCAGGCACACGCCGCCGTTGAGCGTGACCGCCAGCGGCTGGGCGCCGCCCATGCCCCCGCAGCCACCGGTCAGCGTGAGGGTGCCGGCGAGCGTGCCGCCGAACCTCTTGGCGGCGACGGCGGCGAAGGTCTCGTAGGTGCCCTGGACGATGCCCTGGGTCCCGATGTAGATCCAGGAGCCGGCGGTCATCTGCCCGTACATGGTCAGGCCGAGGCGCTCCAGCCGACGGAACTCCGGCCAGGTCGCCCAGTCGGGGACGAGGTTGGAGTTGGCGATGAGCACCCGCGGCGCCCACTCGTGGGTGCGCAGCACGCCGACCGGGCGGCCGGACTGCACGAGCATCGTCTCGTCCTCGGCCAGTGTCGTGAGGGTGCGGACCATCGCGTCGAAGCTCGCCCAGTCCCGGGCCGCCCGCCCGGTGCCGCCGTAGACCACCAGGTCGTCGGGGCGTTCGGCGACCTCGGGGTCGAGGTTGTTCTGCAGCATCCGCAGCGGCGCCTCGGTCTGCCAGCTCCGCGCGGTCAGGGTGGTGCCGCGCGGGGCGCGGACCGGTCGGGCTCCGTCCATGGGTCCTCCTTCGGTGCTTTCGCGCGCGAAAGGCGCGAAAGGTCAGTGCAGGGCGAGGCCGGTGGCGGCCAGGAGCGCGCCGCTGTCCACGAGGCCGACGACGGCGCCGATCTCCGGGGCCAGGTGGCGGTCGGCGCCCGGTCCCGGCACGCCGGCCGCGCGGACGGCGTCCCGCACCGCCGCGGTGGCCGGTGCCGGCTCCAGCGGGGCGCGCAGGTCCAGCGCGCGGGCGGCGGTGAGCACCTCGACGGCGAGCACGCGGCTGAGGCCGTCGACCGCGCGGCGCAGCTTGCGCGCCGCGGCCCAGCCCATGGAGACGTGGTCCTCCTGCATCGCCGAGGAGGGGATCGAGTCGGCGCTGGCCGGCACCGCGAGGCGCTTGAGCTCGCTGACGATCCCGGCCGCGGTGTACTGGGCGATCATGTGGCCGGAGTCGACGCCGGGGTCGGCGGCCAGGAACGGCGGCAGCCCGTGGTTGCGGGCGACGTCGAGGAACCGGTCGGTGCGCCGTTCGCTCATGCTCGCGACGTCCGCGACGGCGATCGCGAGGAAGTCCAGCACGTAGGCGACCGGGGCGCCGTGGAAGTTGCCGTTGGACTCCACCCGCCCGTCAGGGGTCACCACCGGGTTGTCGACGGCCGCGGCCAGCTCCCGGCCGGCCACGGCCGCGGCGTGCGCCACGGTGTCGCGGGCGGCGCCGTGCACCTGCGGTGCGCACCGCAGCGAGTAGGCGTCCTGCACCCGGGTGCACTGCGGACCGCGGTGGCTGGCCATGATCCCGCTGCCGGCCAGCAGGGCGCGCAGGTTCGCGGCGGTGTCGGCCTGCCCCGGGTGCGGCCGCAGCGCCTGCAGGTCCGCGGCGAAGACGGCGTCGGTGCCCAGCAGCGCCTCGACGCTCATGGCGGCCGCGATGTCCGCCGTGGTCAGCAGCCGGCGCAGGTCGGCCAGCGCCAGGACGAGCATCCCGAGCATGCCGTCGGTGCCGTTGACCAGCGCGAGCCCCTCCTTCTCGGCCAGCTCGACCGGCTCGATCCCGTGCTCGCGGAGGGCCTCCGCGGCCGGCCGCAGGTCGCCCGCCCGGTCCCGCACCTCGCCCTCGCCCATGAGTGCGAGCGCGACGTGCGCCAGGGGCGCGAGGTCACCGGAGCACCCCAGGGAGCCGTACTCGCGCACGACGGGGGTGAGCCCCGCGTCGAGCACCGCGGCGTAGGCCTGCGCCGCCCCGACCCGCACGCCGGTGCGGCCGGTGGCCAGGGTCGACAGGCGCAGCAGCATCAGGGCGCGCACGACCTCGCGCTCCACCTCCGGGCCGCTGCCCGCGGCGTGCGAGCGGATCAGGCTGCGCTGGAGCTGGGCCCGCCGGTGCCGCGGGATGTGCGTGGTGGCCAGCGCGCCGAAGCCGGTGGAGACCCCGTAGTGCGGCTGGTCGTCGTCGGCCAGCGCGTCGACGACCGCCCGGCTCCGGGCGATCTCCGCCAGCGCACCGTCGGTGAGCCGGACACCGACGCCGTGGCGGGCGACCCGGATGACGTCGTCCGGGTCCACCGCGCCGGGGCCCACTGCGATCCGCTCCGCGTCCACGGGAGTCATGGCACACCCCGGAGGGCCGCGATCCCAGCCGTCCGGCCGCACTCGTGTCCGGTATGCCAGACACCTGCCTAAGCTGCGGTGGTGGTGTCGGGGACGGACGAGGGCCGCCGCAGACCCCGCGGCGGGGTGCCCGCGGCCCGGCAGGCCCTCGCGGTCCTGCAGGCGATGGCCCGCCAGCCCGGCCCCGTCCCCGCGGCGGCGCTGGCCCGGGACCTCGGCCTCCCGCGGTCGACGACGTACCACCTGCTGGCCGAGCTGGCGGCCGCGGGCTTCGTCGTCCACCTCCCCGAGGAACGCCGGTACGGCCTGGGGGTCAGCGCGTTCGAGCTCGGCTCGGCGTACCTGCGGCAGGAACCGCTCGCCCGGCTGGCCCGGCCGGTGCTGGGCCGGCTGGTCGACGCCGTCGGCCACACCGCCCACCTGGCGGTGCTGCACGGCCGGGAGGTCCTCTACGTGGTCGAGGAACGCGCCCCCGGCCGCCCGCCCCTGGTGACCGACGTGGGCGTCCGGTTGCCCGCCCAGCTCACGGCCAGCGGACGGGCCGTGCTCGCCCACCTGCCGGCGGTCCAGGTCCGCGCACTCTTCCCCGACCCCAGCGCCTTCGTCGAGCGGCACGGCACGGGCCCGACGTCCCTGTCGGCGCTGCGGCGGGTCCTCTCCGAGGTCCGCCGGCGCGGGTACGCCACCGAGGACGGCCAGGTCACGCCCGGCTTCGCCTCCGTGGCCACGGCCGTCTTCGACCACTCCGGGCACCCGGTGGCCGGTGCCGCGGTGACCTTCCCCGCCGAGGCCCTGGACGCCGCTGCCCGCGACCGGCTCGCCTCCCGGGTGGCACGGGCCGCCGCCGAGCTGACCCGCCGCGTCGGTGGTCGCCCGCCGGCGCCTCAGAGCCCGGTGTCGGCCGACGCCGCGCCCTGCGGACCCCGGGTGCCCCAGGCGTAGGTCTGCTTGGCCAGCCCGAGGTAGAGGTGGGTCTCGGTGGACTCCACGCCCTCCACCGCGCGGATGCGGGCGACGACGTCGAGCAGCTGGTCGTCGTCCTCGCAGACCACCTCGACGAACAGGTCGACCGACCCGGCCGTGATGACCACGTAGTCGACCTCGGTGAACGCGGCGATGCGGTCGGCCGCGGCACGGGCGTCGCCGCTGGTGCGCACGCCGACCATCGCCTGCCGCGAGAAGCCGACCTGCAGCGGGTCGGTGACCCCGACGATCTGCATGACGCCGGCGTCGAGCAGCCGCTGCACGCGCTGCCGGACGGCGGCCTCCGACAGCCCGACCGCCGCGGCGATCCGGGCGTAGGGACGACGGCCGTCCTCCTGCAGCTGCTCGATGATCGCCCGCGAGACGTCGTCCAGCACGAACTGCCGACGGATGGTCACCGGTCACCCTCCCGCCTCGGTCCCGACAGACCCGGCGGCCCCGGGCCCCCGGATGGTAACGACCACCCGGGGGCCCGGCGCCCTCCGTCCGGGGGAGGTCAGCCGACCGTCTCCACCAGCCGGCGCAGCTCCGCGACCACCACGCAGGCCCGGCCCAGCACCTCGTCGCGGGCGGAGCCGGCCTGCTCCCGGACGGCGGTGAAGCGGGCCAGCGCGGCGGCGTGGCGGGCGGCGAAGGCCTCCGCGTCACCGTCGGCGTCCCGCAGCAGCGCCGCCACGAGGGCCCACCGCAGCCGGTCGACCTCGTCGCGCAGCGCCGCGCGGGCGGCGACGCCCCAGTGCGAGATGCCGGCCTGCTCCGCGGTCCAGGCCTGCACCCGCGGCAGTGCCAGCAGCCGCTCCACGGCGGCGTCGGCGTCGACCACCCGGCCGACGGCGACCCCCACCGCGCGGGCCACGGCGGCCAGGTCGACGAGGTCGGCCCGGCACCCGAGGACGGCGATCCGCACGGCCAGCTCCGGATCCGCGCCCGCGGCGGTGAGCTCGGCCTGCAGCCCGCGGGCGCGGTCTCCCGCGGCACCCGGCCGGGCCGGCCAGGCGGCCGCGTCGAGCTCGGCGGCGACCGCGGCCAGCGCGGGCGCCGCCGCGGTCAGCGCCGCGGGGTCGGGGTGGGCCCGCAGCAGCCGGTCGGCCACGCGTTCGGTGGCCGCCTGCAGCTCGGGCAGCGCCAGCCGCTCCACCGCCAGCGGCACCTCGTCGTCGACCTGCGCCCACAGCGGGTCGAGGCCGAGCACCCGGGTGGCCACCGTGTAGGCGCGCGCCGCCACCGCCGTGGCGACGCCGTGGCGCTCCTCCAGCCGCAGCAGGAAGCCCGGGCCCACCCGGTTGACCAGGTCGTTGGCCAGCTGGGTCGCGGTGATCTCCCGGGCCAGCGGGTGGGCGGCCACCCGGTCGGGCCAGCGCTCGCGCACCGCCCGGGGGAAGTAGGCCGCCAGCACCCCGGCCACCGACGGGTCGTCGGGCAGGTCGCCGGCCAGCAGCTCCTCGCGCACCAGGTTCTTCGAGTGCGCGAGCAGCACGGCGGCCTCGGGCCGGGTGAGCCCGGCCCCGGCCTGCCGCAGCCGCTCGACCTGCGCCTCCGACGGCAGCTGCTCGAGGTCGCGGTCGAGGCCGTGCCGCTCGAGGTCGCCGATCAGCTGGGCGTGCCGGTCGAGCAGGAACGGCGCCTGGGCGGCGCACACCGACAGCGCCCGGGCCTGCAGCGCGTTGTCGGCGAGCACCGCCGCGGCGACCTCGCCCTCGACCGCGCGCAGCACCGCGTCCCGCTCGGCGCGGGGCACCCCGGCCAGCAGGACCTTGAGGTTGACCTCGCGGTCGGAGGTGTCGACGCCGGCGGAGTTGTCGATGAAGTCGGTGTTCAGCGCGACCCCGGCCCGGGCCGCGGCGATCCGGGCGCGCTGGGTCAGCCCCAGGTTGCCGCCCTCCCCCACGACCCGGCAGCGCAGCTCCCCGGCGGTGATGCGGACGGCGTCGTTGGCGCGGTCGCCGACCTGCGCGTCGGTCTCGTCGGCGGCGCGGACGTAGGTGCCGATGCCGCCGTTCCACAGCAGGTCGACCGGCGCCCGCAGCACCGCCCGCACCAGCTCGGCCGGCGACAGCTCCTCGGCGTCCACCCCCAGGCGGGCCCGCACCTGCGGGGAGAGCGGCACCCGCTTGGCGTCGCGGCGGTGCACGCCGCCGCCCGGGGACAGGACGCCGCGGTCGTAGTCGTCCCACGACGAGCCCGGCAGCGCGAACAGTCGGCGGCGCTCGGCCGCCGACCGCGCGGGGTCGGGGTCCGGGTCGAGGAACACGTGCCGGTGGTCGAAGGCCGCCACCAGCCGCAGCTCGCCGGACAGCAGCATGCCGTTGCCGAACACGTCGCCGGACATGTCGCCGATCCCGACCGCGGTCAGCGGCCCGTCGGGGTCCACGCCGAGCTCGCGCAGGTGGCGGCGCACCGACACCCACGCGCCGCGGGCGGTGATGCCCATGGCCTTGTGGTCGTAGCCGCTGGAGCCACCGGAGGCGAACGCGTCGCCCAGCCAGAAGCCGCGGCGCTCGGACACCTCGTTGGCCAGGTCGGAGAAGGTCGCCGTCCCCTTGTCGGCGGCGACCACCAGGTAGGGGTCGTCGCCGTCGTGGACGACGGTGCGCGGCGGGTGCACGACGCGGTCGCCACCCCTGCCGTCGCCTCTGCGGTCGTCGGTCACGTCCAGCAGCGCGCCGACGAAGGTGCGGTAGGCGCCGGCCACCCGCTCCTGCACCGCCGCGCGGTCCAGGCCGCGCAGGTCGCCGCGGACGACGAACGCGCCCTTGGCCCCCGCCGGCACGATCACCGCGTTCTTGACCATCTGCGCCTTGACCAGGCCGAGCACCTCGGTGCGGAAGTCCTCCGGGCGCTCGGACCAGCGCAGCCCGCCGCGGGCGACGCGGGCGCCGCGCAGGTGCAGCCCCTCCATCGACGGCGAGCAGACGAAGGTCTCCACCTCCGGCCGCGGCCGGGGCAGCAGGTCCAGCTCCGCGGAGGCGATCTTCAGCGCCAGGGCCGGGCGGGGCGCCCCGGCGGCGTCGGTCTGGTAGCGGTTGGTGCGCACGACGGCGGCGAGCACGTCGCGCAGGCCGCGGAGGATGCGGTCGGAGTCCAGGCTCGTGGTGCGGGTGAGCAGCTCGGCCAGGTGCTCGGCGGCCGACGCGGCGGCCGCGGGGTCGGCGGCGTCGGGGTCGTGCCGGGCGGCGAAGTGCGCCAGCAGCGCGCGGGCGAACTCCGGCGCGCCGAGCACCGTCTCCTCGACGTAGCCGCGCGAGAGACCCAGCCCGACCTGGGCCAGGTAGCGGCAGGCGGCCCGCAGCACGGCGACGTCGCGCACCGGGAGTCCGGCGCCGACGGTCAGCCGGGAGAGGCCGTCGAGCTCGGTCTCCCCCGCCCAGGCCGCGGCCAGCGCCTGCTCGAGGCGGGGCAGCGCGGCGTCCGGCGCCGTCCCGGGTGGGAGGAGCAGCTCCAGCCGGGGGGGGGGGGGGGGGGGGGGGGGGGGGGGGGGGGGGGGGGGGGGGGGGGGCGGGGCGCGGCGCGGGGGCCCTGCCCGGGGGGGGCCGTGGCGGGCGCTGGGCGGGGGGGGGGGGGGGGGCGGGCGGGTGGGGGGGTGGGGGGGCGGGGGGCGCCGCCCCCCGCCCCCCCCCCCCCCCCCCCCCCCCCCCCCCCCCCCGGCGGGGACGGGACGGCGTGCCGGTGGCCGGGTCTCAGCAGTGGGCGTACTCGTGGGGGCGCATCAGCATCGCCGCGGCCATCGCCGGGAGCATGAGCACGTGGCCCCAGAGCATCAGGGCGCCCTCGCCGATGAGCCCGAGTGCGAGCGGCACGAACAGCACCAGGAAGGGCAGGTACATGGCCGCGCCCATCTCGACGATGGGTCGCCAGCGGTGGCCGCGGACCCTCATCCACGCGGACATGGCGACGGTCATGTTCGTCGCCATGATCAGCGCGCTCGTGTAGGGGTCGTGCATCAGTCCGGAGGCGCCGACGGCGTCGAGGACGAGGGTCCACACCGGGTGCAGGGCCACCATGCCGACGGCCATCGCGACGACCATCTCGAGGAAGTGGAGGGTGAACTTCTTGGCGCTCAGGGGGCGGGTGGTGTGCGCGGTCCCGGCGTGTGCCGTGGCGGCGTGGGGCGTGTGGGTCGGGGTGGACACGGCGGGTCTCCGGTGGGGATCGAGGTGGGCGGGGGTCACGGGACGAGGGCGTAGCCGGCCTCGTCGACGGCGGCGGCGATGTCGGCCCGGTCCACGGGACGGTCGGCGGTGACGGTGACGGTGCCGCTGGCCAGGTCGACCGTGACCGACCCGACGCCGTCGACGGCGGCGATCTCCTCGGCGACGGCGCGC
This sequence comes from Geodermatophilus sp. SYSU D01176, assembly GCF_054050015.1. Lineage (NCBI taxonomy): Bacteria > Bacillati > Actinomycetota > Actinomycetes > Geodermatophilales > Geodermatophilaceae > Geodermatophilus > Geodermatophilus sp. SYSU D01176. Next base: position 34,232 of record NZ_JBJGYN010000033.1, read on the forward strand.
TGGCAGTGCCCGCAGGTCATGCCCGTGACGGTGAAGGTGGTCGAGCCGATGAAGGTGCGCGGCGTGCTGGACAGCATGGGGACTCCTCGGGAGTGCGGGTGGTGCTGCGGTCGGGGAGAAGCGTCGGCGCGGGGGTGGAGTCGTCTCACCGGGGAAATCGCCGGGATCTGAACGGACGCCGCGCTGCAGGGCAACCCACTGCCGCGGCCCGGCGGAGCCCGGCGGTGGGTCAGCCGGGGGTCACCGGGTGACCGCCCCACTCGGGGACAGCTTCACGAGGTGGGCGGGGTCCACGGCGAGCCGGTCGAGGACGTCGTCGAGGTCCCGGGCGAAGTGCCGGAGGTCCTGCGCCTGTGGCGCCTCGCCGGCGGTGCCGTGTCCGCGCAGGTCGTAGGCGGGGACCCGGCGGTCGGTCGGGGAGCGCGGCGATGGTGCCGCGCCACACGTGCCGGCTCAGCCCGTGGGCGTGCACCAGGACCGGAGGCGTGCCGGCGGGGCTGTCCTGCGCCGGCCGGTCGATCACCGTGATCCGGTGGTCTGCGAGCTGCACCGGGTGGTCGGGGCAACCGACGGGGAGCAGCCCGAGCCGAATCGACGCCGCCCGGTCCGCGTTCGGTCACGTCGACGTCCTCGTCGCCGACCACGACGGCAGCAGCGCGCAGGACCTGGACCGGCTGACCGTCACCGAGCTCGACCTCAGCGCGGTTGTCGGGTCGGTCGGGGGATGGGTCGACCGGCGAGATCGGCGACGTCGCACGCTTCGCGGTCGGTGACCGTGCGAGACCGCCGATCTCGCCGCTGCGACGGCACGAACCGCCGACCAACCAGCACACCGCTGTCAGGCCGACTGGATCACCGGGCAGGTGATCGCCTCCGACGGCGGCTGGTCGGCGCGGTGATCCGGAGGATCACCGCGGGGCTCCGCGCGCCACGGTCGAGGCGGCTGTCTGGCCGCTGGTGCCGCCTCCAGGTGGTCATCGGGGGAACGCCGCGACCAGCGCGGTCATCACCGTGTGGTGGTCGTAGGCGCGGGTGGTGTTGGCCATGACGACCACTCCCAGGCCCAGGTCCGGGTACAGGCGCATGGCGTTCCAGAAGCCGCCGCCGGTGCCCCAGTGCTCGACGAACCCAGGCCGGGCGTTCCGGTCGGCGGGGCGGCGGGGCGGCGGAACCAGCCGAGACCCAGGTCGAAGGGCTTTCCCGGCGTGGCGATGGTGCGCATGGCACGGGCGGTCGCCGGAGCCAGGACCCGGCTGCCGTCGACGGTGCCGTCGCCCAGGTGCAGCCGGAGCAGCCGAGCGGCGTCCGGGGCGCTGCCGATGAGCCCGCCGTAGCCGGCGCCGGCCACCCGGAACGGGCGCAACGCCACGTGCTGCCCGCAGCGGCCGCCCACGATCCCCGCCGGTAACGCGGCCCGAAGCGCCGGCGTCAGCGGCCGGGGCAGGCGCACGTAGCCGGTGGCGTCGTCGGTGCCGTTCCGGTGGGTGTAGTCGGTGGCAGCCATGCCGGCCGGGGCCAGCAGCGCCCGCCGCACGTGGTCGGTGAACGCCTCTCCGGTGGCGTGGGCGATGGCCTCGGCGAGGACGAGGTAGCCGAGGTTGGAGTAGCGGGCCGGCCCGCCCGCGGGCCGCTCGGGGCTGGCGTGCCGGGCCAGCACCCGCCGGGCGAAGGCGTCGACGTCCTCATCGGTGGCGTCGGCAGGCAGCACCCAGCGCACCGGCACCGGGTTGGCCGCGCCGGCGGTGTGGTCGAGCAGCTGCCGCACCTGAGGCTGCTCACCCGAGCGGGCCGCGTAGTCCGGCACCAGCTCGCGCACCGGGGCGTCGAGGTCGAGCCGGCCCTCGTCGGCCAACCGCATCGCTGCGGTGGCGGTGGCGATCTTGGACATGGAGAACCACAGGTAGCAGGTGTCGGCGGTGGCCGGCCGCCGCGCGGTCAGGTCGGCGTACCCGAACCCCTCGGCGAACAGCAGCCGGTCGGCGTCGGTGACGGCGACGGTCAGTCCGGGCACGGAGTGGCGGGCCATCAGCTCGGTGATCGTGGCGCGGGCGGTGTCGAGTCCGGCGGGGTCAGCGGGGCGGGCGGATGACGGGGTCGAGGCCATCGTCGGTTCCTTCCGAGCGTCGGGATCGGACGAAGTCGATGTAGGCACGGACGTGCGCCTCTTCCTCGGCGGTCAACGGCGGGCCGTCGTAGGTCAGCCGGTTGGCGCCCTCCGGGGAGGCGGCCGGCACCGTGTAGGGCCGCGGGTCCAACCCGCCGACCTCCCGCAGCGCGGTGTCCAGGCGCTGAAGGGCGGCGCGTTGCCGCGGCTCGTCGGGGCCGAGAGCGGCGGCCAGCGTGCGGGTTGCGGCGAAGAAGGTCTCCGCCGTCGCCGCGTGCGCCTGTTCACCGGCCGGGGTGAGGGCCAGCAGCCGGGACCGCCCGTCGGCGGGGTTGGGTCGCTGCTCCACGTGGCCGCGCTGTTGCAGCCGGCGGACCAGCGTCGAGACCGTCGTCGGCCGCATCGCCGTCCAGCGCACCACCTGGCTGGGGGTGGTCGGGCCGAAGCGGCGCAGCAACGAGTAGAACCCGAAGTCCTCTCCGGACAGCCCGCCAGCACCGGTGAGCACGTCATCCAGCGCACCGGAGATCACGTGGTTGACCAGCCACAGGTCGAACAGCACGGACATCTGCGGGGCACGGTCCGCATCCGCTGTCGCCACGCATATATATTACGAATCAGTGCTAGATCAGTGCAACGACGTATTAAAACCGCCGCCCGGCCAGGGGGCGGGTGCCGGAGAACTCCGCCTGGCGACATCTCCTCCGCGCCGGTGGTGGACGCTGCACCGGGCGGTGCGGCGAGTACCCGCCGCACCGCCCAGCTGTCCGGGGTCAGTGGCCGTGCCCGCCGTGGCCGTGAACGCCCGCACCGGCTGCCGGCCTGCCGGCGGGAACGGCGAGCAGGGTGAGCACGAACAGCACACTCAGCACGCCGGCGCTGACGGTGAACGCCCGGCCGTAGCCGTCGATCAGGCCGGCGGCGGTGGCCAGGTCCCCGGCGATCGCGGTCAGCGCGGCGACACCCAGGGCGGCGCCGATCTCGTGGCCGGTCATCATCAGCCCCGACGCCAGCCCGGAGCGCTCGGCCGGCACGTCGCTCATCGCGGCGACGGCGATGGCCACGAACATCGGGCCGACGCCGGCGCCGACGAGCAGGAACCCGGGCAGCACGTCGGCGGCGTAGGAGGTGCCCCCCGCACCGGCGGCCAGCAGCAGCACCCCGGCGGCCGTGACCACCAGTCCACCGAGGATCAGGGTGCGCGCGCCGAACCGCCCGATGACCTTCGACGCGGCGGCGGCGGCCAGGGTGATGGCGGCGGCCAGCGGGAGGAACTGCAGCCCGGCCACGACGGGCGATGCACCCACGATGGACTGCAGGTACAGCGACGTCAGGAAGATGGCGCCGACGACGACACCGGTCACGCCGGCCATCACCGCCGAGGCCGAGACCAGCGAGCGGATCCGCCACGTCGCCGGCGGCACCAGCGGGTCGGCGGCGCGCCGCTCGAGTCGGGCGAAGGCGGTCAGCAGCACCGTCGCGGCGGCAAGCGCCACCCACGTGCGCGGCGCGGTCCAGCCGGCCGAACGGGTGGCCTCGATGCCGAACACGAGGACCAGCAGACCGCCGACCAGGGTCAGGGCGCCCGGCACGTCGAGGCGGCGCAGCGCGCCGGGCTGCGAGCCGCCGCGGACCACGGTCCGCAGGGTGCCGAGTACCACGGCGACGCCGATCGGCACGTTGATGAAGAACACCGCCCGCCAGCCCAGCGCGCTGGTCAGCGCACCGCCGAAGAGCACCCCGGCGGCGATGCCGAGGCTGCCGACGGTGCCCCACACCGCCAGCGCGGCCTGCCGCTGCCTGCCGGCGTAGGCGGTCACGATGATCGACAGCGCGGCCGGGGTGAGCAGCGCCGCTCCGGCGCCCTGCGCGGCCCGCGCCAGGACGAGCGTGAAGGGGGTCTGGGCCAGGCCGCTGACCAGCGAGGCGGCGGTGAACAGGCCGATGCCGGCGAGGAACGCCCCGCGCCGGTTGAGCAGGTCGGCGATCCGGCCGCCGAGGAGCAGCAGGCCACCGGACAGCAGCACGTAGGCGCTGATCGCCCACTGGTAGTCCGTCGCCGACAGCTGCAGGTCCGTGCTGATCGACGGCAGCGCGACGTTCACCACCGACACGTCGAGGATGACCATGAACTGGGCGGCGATCATCAGCGTGAACACCGTCCACGGCCGGCGCGGCTCGTCCGCGGCCGGCGACGGCTGGCCGTGGGGTGCAGCGTCGCCGGGGGCCTGCTGGTATCCGTGGGCGGGGGCCGCCGGTTCGGCGGCGGAGCGGGCCGACATGGCTCCTCCTCGAGGTGGGGACTGCGGGACCGGCCCCCACGCTCGCCGCCGCCGAGCTGCCTCACGCCGGGAGAACCACCAGGTTCACGATCGCCGGCCCCGTCCGCTGCGGTCGGTACGGTTCCGCCCGTGCTGGCCGGACGGGATGCCGAACGCGCGGCCATCGCCGCCCTGCTCGACGCGGCGCGCGCCGGGACCGGCGGCGCGCTGGTCGTCCGCGGCGTGGCCGGGTCGGGGAAGTCGACGCTGCTGACCGACGCCCTGGGCACCGCCACGGACATGCGGGTGCTGCGCACGTCGGGGGTGGAGTCGGAGTCCCCGCTGGCGTTCGCCGCGCTGCAGCGGCTGCTGTGGCCGCTGCGTGGTCGTCTCGGGACCTTGCCCGCGCCGCAGCGGATCGCTCTGGGGGCCGCTCTGGGCGAGGCCGAGGGCGAGGGCGACCGGTTCCTCGCGTTCCTCGGCACGCTGAGCCTCCTCGCCGACGCCGCCGAGGAGGCCCCGGTGCTCGCCGTCGTCGACGACGCGCACTGGCTGGACGAGGCGTCGGCGGCGGCGCTGTTGTTCGCCGCCCGCCGCCTGCAGGCCGAGCGCGTGGCGCTGCTGTTCGCCGCCCGCGACGGCAGCGAGCGCCGGTTCGAGGCCGAGGGCGTGCCGGCCATCGTGTTGGGCGGGGTCGCCGGCGAGGCCGCGGACGCGCTGCTGACCGCGCGGGCCGGCGCCGCGGTGGATCCGGCAGTGCGGGACCACCTGGTGGCTGCGACCGGCGGCAACCCCCTGGCGCTGGTCGAGCTGGTCCCCGCGCTCACGGCCCAGCAGCTGGGGGGCCGGGCGCCGCTGCCGGCGCAGCTGCCGCTCACCGGCGGCGTGGAACGCGGCTTCCTGGACCGTTGCCGGCGGCTGGCCGAGCCCGCGCAGCGCTTCCTGCTCCTCGCCGCCGCCGACGACACCGGCCGGCTCACCGTCGTCCGTGACGCCGCCACACGTCTCGACGTCGACGACGACGCGCTGGACGAGGTCGAGCAGGCCGGGCTGCTGCGCATCGACGGCGACGACCTGGCGCTGTACCACCCGCTGGTGCGCTCGGCCGTCTACCGGGCGGCCACCAGCGTGCAGCGCCGCGCCGCGCACCGGGCGCTGGCCGACGTCCTCGGCGCCGACCCCGACCGGCGGGCCTGGCACCTGGCCGCCGCCGCCGAGCGCCCCGACGAGTCGGTGGTCGCCGCCCTGGACGGCGTCGCCGAGCGCGCCGTCGCCCGCGGCGGCCACGAGGCCGCTTCCGCCGCCTGGGCCCGCGCCGCCGAGCTGAGCGTCGGCAGCGAGGCCCGGGGCCGCCGGCTCCTCCTGGCCGCATCGTCCGCCTGGCTCGGTGCCCATCCGTCCCGGGCGGCGGGCCTGGCGGCCGCCGCGGCGGCCGACGTGACCGACCCGGTGCAGCGCGTGCGGCTGCTGACCCTGCAGGGCCAGATCGAGTGGCACATCCACTCCCTGAGCCAGGGCTACGACCTCGTCCTGCAGGCCGCAGAGCTCGCCGCCGACGTCGAGGAGGCGATGGCGCGGCCGCTGGCGATGCTCGCCGCATCGCTGTCGGCGTTCGGGGCGCGATCGCCGCGCCCGGTGGACCCGGCCGCGCTCGTCGCCGAGCCCGCCGCTGACGCACCGGCCACGGCCCGGGCCGCCTGGGCGCTGCTGCAGGGGTTCGCCGCCGTCGGCCGCCGCGACTGGGCGACCGCCGCGGCATCCTTCGGCCGCGCGTTCGAGCTCACCGACGCCGACCCGCTCGAGGGCGACCACGTGCTGCAGCCCAACCTCGGCATCGCCGCCTGGCACATCGACGAGGACGAGCGCACTCTGCGGCTGCACGACGAGCAACTGACCGCCGCCCGCCGCGCCGGTGCGCTGACCATGGTCGAGCACGCCCTCACCCGGGGCTTCCACGCCCAGCTGGCGACCGGTGCGTGGGCGAAGGCCGCCGGCGCCGCCGCCGAGGCGCTGCCGCTGACCGCCAGCACCGGCTCCACCGGGCTGACGGCGCTGCCCACCGCCCAGTTGGCCGTGGTCGCGGCCCTGCGGGGCGATGACGCCGCTGACCGGCACCTGGCCGACGTCGCCGCGATCCGCGCGGCGCACCCGGTCGGCATCACCGACGGCCTCGTGGCCGACCTGGCGCACTGGGCGCAGGCGCTGCGCACCGACGGGCAGCCCGCGTCGGCACTGCACCACCTGGAGCAGATGGGGCTCCCGATGCTGCGCCGCATGGCCGCCCTCGACGTGCTCGACATCGCCGTCCGAGCCGGCCGGGAGGACGTTGCCCGCGCCCGGCTGGCCGAGGTCGAGCAGTTCGCCGCGGCCACCGGCACCGCGTCGGCGGTCGCCGTCGCCGAGCACGGCCGGGCTCTGCTCGCCGACGGTGCCGACGCCGAGAAGCACTTCCGGGCTGCGCTGGACGCGCACGCGAGCTCCCCGCGCCTGCCCGACCGGGCCCGCACCCACCTGGCCTTCGGCGAGCACCTGCGGCGGGCCCGGCGGCGGGTGGACGCCCGCGAGCACCTGCGGGCCGCGCTCACCCTGTTCGAGGAGCTGGGCGCGGCGCCCTACGCCGAACGCGCCGCCCAGGAGCTGCGCGCCTCGGGGGAGACCGCCCGGCGTCGTGACGTGACCACCACCACGGAGCTGACCGCGCAGGAACGCCAGGTCGCCGGGCTGGTCCGGCAGGGACTGTCGAACCGGGACGTCGCGGCGCGGTTGTTCGTGTCCCCTCGCACCGTGGACTTCCACCTGCGCAACGTGTTCAGCAAGCTCGGCGTGGCCTCCCGCGCCGAGCTCATCGCGCTGCCTCTGGACTAGCCGCAGGCTCCCCGGGTCGCTCCGACAACGTGGGCCCGACCGTGGACCTGGCGGTTTTCCCGGCGTGACGCCGCCGGTGCGCTCCTAGCGTCCGAGCCAGACCCAGGCCGGACGAAGGAGCCCCTCATGACCAGCACCGCCGCGACCGCGTCGCCCACCATCCGCCGCGCCACCGGCGTGCGTGGCGCGCTCGCCCGCCGCTGGCCGGCCGCGCTCGGCGCCGTCGCCGCCGTCAACAGTCTCGTGCTCGTCGCGCAGCTGCCGCAGCACACGCAGGCCTGGATCAGCGCCTGGTGCGTGCTGCTGGCCGCGGTCATCTACCTCACCTGGGGCACCGCCCGCGGCGACCTCGGCGACCGCCGCCTGCTGACCGCGCAGACCGCCGCGGTGCTCGGCTTCGGCGCGGTCGCGATCGCCGCGGCCGCCGTCGACCCCGGCGTGGCCCGCTACGTGCTCGCTGCCGGCTGGCTCGCCCACGCTGCCTGGGACGTCGCCCACCACCGCATCGGCCGGGTCGTGCCCCGCTGGTACGCCGAGACCTGCCTCGTCGCCGACCTCAGCATCGCCACCGCGCTGCTCACCGTCGGCCTCGTCTGACCGCGCGCACCCGCCGCCGCACCGCGCCGGTCATCTCGAGTCCCAGCGTGACGCCGCCGCGGCGTTCCCAGCGTCGGCCTCAGCCCGCCGCAGCCCCCGAAGGAGGCACCGATGCCCACCGCGACCCTGCCCTCCACCTCCGAGCACGACGCCCCAGCGACGTCGACCGCCCGTCCCACTGGGCCCGCGGGGATCGGCGGCTCCACGGCGGTCCGGGCGTTCCTCGCCCGCTCCAGCGGCACGCTGCTGCCACTGCTCGCCGCCGTGATCGGCCTCGAGGTCGGATGTGGGCGGTACGCCGCGGACACGTGGCCGGCGGCCGTGGCGGTCGTCACCGGCTGGGCGCTGGCCACCGCTGCCTGGCTGCACCGCCGCGGCTGGCAGCCGGGCACCGTGCGGGCGGTCATCGCCGCTCCGGCGGCCGTGCTGGCCGGCCCGGCCGCGCTCGGCTGGCTGCCCCCGGCCGGGCTGGTGCTCTGGGGGCCGGTGAGCACCGTGCTGGCCGCGGCGCTGGTCATGGCCGCCCTACCGCCGGCGCCCGGGTCGCCCGACCTCCGCCGAGCCTCGACTCACGACTGACCGCCCGACCGCCCGCCCGAGTTCCCGAGGAGCGCTCCATGACCACCTCCCGCACCGGCCTGCTCGCCGGGCTGCTGGCCGCCGCGGCCGGCGAGATCGCCGCCTCCGCCACCGGCCGTGGACGGTCACCGTCCTCCGGGCTGGCCCGCGGGCTGGTGGACGCCGCCCCGGCGGTGCTGGTCGACGGCGGCGTCGCCCTCGTCGGCCGCGCCGACAAGCCCGGCCTGGCCGTGCTCGCGGCCGGCGCCAGCAGCCTGGCTGCGGCCGCCGGCGGCGCCGTGGCCGTCCGCCGCCCGCTGCTCGGCGCCGCCCTCGCCGCGGTGCCGCACGCCCTCGGCGGCTACCTCGCGCTGCGCCGCGGCGACGCCTCCGCCCGGGACACCGCCGCCGCCACGGCCGCCGGGACGCTCACCGCCGCAACCGCGGTCGCTCCGCTGCGGGTGCGGCCGCCGGCGGTGCTGGCGGCCGCCGCAGCCGCGACCAGTGCCGTCGTGGCTGCCGATCGGCGCGCCCGCCGCCGTGGCGCCGCCGCCCTGCGCGACGGCGTGACGCTCCCCGCCCCGACCCGGCCGCTCTCGCCGATCCCGTCGAGCGCTGCAGCGCCGCGGCCGGGCGTCGCGCCGCTGCTCGCGCAGCCCGGTGAGTTCGTCGTCATCGACGTCACCGTGCCCGAGCCTCGGATCGACCTGAGCACCTGGCGGCTGGCGGTGGACGGCCAGGTGGACGAGCCACTGACCCTCACCCTGCCCGAACTGCTCGCCCTCCCGCTGGAGGAACGTGACCTGCTCATGGTGTGCGTGCACAACCCGGTCGGCGGCACGCGGATGGGCTGCGCCCGCTGGACCGGCATCGGCCTGGCGGAGCTGCTGGAGCAGGCCGGCGCTCCCGGCGACGACGGCTGGCTGGTCGCCGAGGCCGTCGACGGCTACACCAACGTCCTGCCGCTGCACCTCGCCCGCGCCCACGGCTTCCTCGCCGTGGGCATGGCCGGGCAGCCGCTGCCCCGCGAGCACGGCAGCCCGGCCCGGCTGCTCGTCTCCGGCCGCCACGGGCAGGACGGCAACCTCAAGTGGCTGCGGCGCCTCACCGTCACCGACACTCCACCGCTGTCCTACTGGGGCCGGCGCGGCTGGGCCGACGGCACCTACCCGGTCCACCCGGCCTCCCGGATGGACGTCCCCGGCACCCACGCGCACCTCGAGCCCGGGGAGGTCACCGTGCGCGGCTACGCCTGGGCGCCACCGGTCGGCGTCGACCGGGTGCAGCTGCAGGTCGACGGCGGCCCGTGGACCGATGCGGCCCTCGGCGTCGACCTCGGCCCGGACGCCTGGCGGCCCTGGACCGCCAGGTGGACGGCGACGCCCGGCCGGCACCAGCTGCGCGTCCGCTGCCGCACCACGACCGGTCAGTGGCAGGACGAGGCCTCCGCCACGCCGTTTCCGCACGGCGTGCGCGGCATCCACGCCGTTCCCGTCCACGTCGGCGGCTCTCCGGCCGGCCCGGCGCTGCGACGGCTGGCCGGCGAGGGGGTCACCCGGGCCAGTTGGGCGGCACGCAGCGTCGCCGCCTGGCGCAACGCGCCCAGCACGTCGACCTCATCCGATCGGGAGACCCGACGATGACCCCCGCTCCGACCGTCGCCGCCGCGGCGGTGCCCGCTGCCCCGCCCGCCCGTACCGGCTCCATCCGCCGGATCATCGCCGGGTCGCTGCTCTTCGGGTCAGTGGCCGCCGCCGTCCTCACCGTGGTGGTGTTCGCCGGCGCCCGGGAGCACGTCATCACCGGGGCGGCGCTGCTGGGGTTCGCGGCCGGCTGGGCGGTGCTCGCGGTGCTGTCGGCCCGGCTGACCAACCAGCCCCAGAACTGGGCGTGGGTCCCGGCCGCAGGCCTGGCCGCTACGGGGCTGGGGCTCCTGGCCCTCACCCCGGACGACCGCGCCCTCACCCTGAGCGGCTGGGGCTGGCCTCCGGTGCTCCTGGCGCTCGCCACCTGGATGGGCGTGCGCATCCGCCGCTCGCTGGCCGACGGCGGGGGCCGCTGGCTGCTCTACCCCGTCGTCGCGGTCACGGCCGCGGCCGCCGTCGGCGGCATGGTCGAGACCATCGGGCTCGCCTCCGACCAACGCAGCTACGCCATGCCGGGGCAGTCCTACGACGTCGGCGGCCACCGGCTGCACCTGACCTGCACCGGCTCCGGTGGCCCCACCGTCGTGCTGCAGAACGGCCTCGGCGCGATGTCGGCGAACTGGGCGCGCATCGTCCCCGTGGTCAGCCGCACCACCCGGGTGTGCGCCTACGACCGCGCCGGACAGGGCTGGAGCGAGGACGCCCCCCATCTCCAGGACGGGGTGCAGGCCGCCGCTGATCTGCACACGCTGCTGCGCCGGGCCGGTGAGGACGGGCCTCACGTGCTGGTCGGGCACTCCATCGGCGGCGACCACGCGATGGCCTACGCCGCCCGCTACCCCGAGCAGGTCGCCGGCATGGTCCTGCTCGACGCGACCAACCCCTACCGGTCCGCGGTCACCGGTGCGGTGCACGCCGGCCCGCCCAGCGCGATCGCGGTGCTGCCCAGCCTGGCCCGCCTCGGCATCGGGCGGCTGCTGCCCACCTCCTCCTGGTCCGCGCTGCCGCAGCCGGCTGCCGGTCAGGTCGAGGCGTTCACCGCCAGCCCCCGCGGCTGGCGCAACATCCGCGACGAGACCGCCACCATGCCGGCACTGCTCGACCAGGCCGGGGCGCTGACCACTCTCGGGAGCACGCCGCTGGTCGTCCTCACCGCCGCCGGCCACGACCGTGATCCGAGCAGGTCGGCCGCTCACGACCGGATGGCTGCGCTGTCGACCAACAGCAGCCACCGCGCTGCCGACGCCACCCACGCGGGCCTGCTCGACGAGGCACACGGCGCGGCGCTGTCGGCGCGCGCCATCACCGACGTCGTCCGGGCTGTCGGCAGCAGGGCACCGCTGCCGCCGCGCTGACCCGGTCCCGCCCCCACGGGACAGGCGTTCCGACGTCCTGGGGTGAAAGGCCGTCGCGCGCCAGCGGGAACCCCACTCGATCCCCCGGCCAACCTCCCCAGCACCCCGCCACCGTCCGGCTCGAGGCGACGTCCCGGCACCCGGCATCCGCCACTCGACAGGTGCGTTCTCCTCCTGCCGGCCGTCCATCCCGGCTCAGGACTCGGGACGGGCCTGCCGGACCTCACGTCCGGGGAGTTCTTCGACGGTCACGGGCGCGGGTGTGGCCGGCCCGAAGACCCTCACGGCGGCCGTGACCGTGCCCTTCAGGACGTGTTGCACGTAGTTCGCGGCGGCCATGGGACCCAAGCCGAAGGGCAACAGCCCGGCGAGGAGCGGCGGTCCGACCGTCAGCGCCCATGCCCGGAGGATCTCCGACTGCGAGGCGGCGATCTCCTGGCGTTCCTCCGCCGTCAGGGTCGCCAGGGCGTCGTACGCGGCGCCCTGTCCCAGCAGGGACGCGTGCGGACCCAGGATCGCGTCCGGACGGATCCGCCCGGTCTTGTCGAGCTCGACCGCGCCGTCCGTGAGGACCAGGAGGACGGCGATGCGGGTCAGCTCAGGGTCGGCGAGGTCCCTGTCGTAGAGCAGTCCGACCTTGATCGCCGCACTCACCGCCTCCTTCAGGACCTCCCTCAGTGCGACCGGGAGCGCGGCAGCCGAGATCGCCGTCCCGTACCCCGGGAGGATCGACGGCAGGGAGTAGGAGACCGCTCGCGCCGCCCTGATCCGATTGCCGCGCGTCACCTCGCCGACGAGGTCCCCCGGTGCGACCAGGGGTTTGCCGGCACGGACCTTGTCGACGACCTTCTGGGCCTGCTCGAGGGAGGGTTGGAGGGTCCGGTTGATCAGCGCCATGGCGCGCTCGACGGTCGACTCGATGTCGAACTCCGGCTTGGGGAAGGTGAAACCGCTCGTCATGTCGGTCTCCTGTCCGTTGGCGACTCCCGGAGGATGCCAGCGGGCCGCCCCGGAAGGGGGACACGTGCGTCCGGCCCGTGGACCGGGTCACCGACTGACGGAGTCCCGGTCGGCGTCGCGGTCGTCGTCCTGCCGGTCGGTCCGCGGCGGCCGTCCGATGAGGGCCGCCGTCCACCGCTGTCCGCGTGGTTCGGACGTCCAGCAACCCGGGGCGGTGTTCGAGCAGTTCACCCACCAGGCCCTGCCGGGGGTCGTTCCCTCGTCGACTCCCGACGCCGGGGGCGCCGGCCGGATGGGGTTTCGTGGGTGGGACGGCGCGGACGGTCAGTCCACCGCGCGGTGCAGGCCGGCCAGGGCTTCGGCGAGCAGGGCGGCGCGGTCGACGTCGGCGGCGTAGGCGGCCAGGAAGGCGCTCAACCGCACGCCCAGGGCACGGGCGCGCAGCTCCCGGTCGGCGTCCACCGCTCCGTACGCGGTGAGGAAGGCCGCCCTCGCCGGCCCGGAGAAGGCCGTGTAGGCCAGGGCGAGGTCGACGGCGGGATCGGCCAGGCACACGTCGCCCCAGTCGACGACGCCGACCGCGCTGCCCCCGTCGTCGACGAGGACGTGCCGCGCGTGCAGGTCACCGTGCACGAGGACGGGTGGCCGGGCGGGGGCGTCCAGCCGCTCGGCCTCGACGAGCAGCGCCGCCACGCCCGGGTCGCCGGCCCACGTGCCCTCCTCGACGAGCTGCCGCAGCTGAGCCCTGGTGTCATCGATCCGGGCCCGCGGCCACGCGCGGCCCATCGGGTCCAGCGGCAGCCCCGCAGGCACGGCCCACCGGGTCGGGGCGGCGTGCAGCGCCCGGAGGAACGCCCCCATCGCGGCAGCCGCCGCCCGCCGCTCGGCGTCCGGCAGGCCGGTGTCGGCCAGTTCCCGTCCCGGCAGGAGCCGGGCACCCGCGAACGGCCAGGGGTCCACCGGGTCGTCGTCGTCGGCCACGAACTCGGGCTCGGGAACGGGGAGCGGGAGTCGCGTGGCGATCCGGGGGAGGACGGCGAGTTCCCGCCGGAAGCCGGGTACCCCCAGCTGCCGGCGCGGGAAGCGGAAGACCCAGGCCCCGTCGACGAGGAAGACGGTGTTGTCCCAGCCCTCCGCCAGCGGCTCCACGGGCCGGCCGCGCAGCACGGGGAAGGCCGCCGCGATCAGCGCGGCGGCCCGCGCGGTCGGCGACGGACGCTCGGGCGCCCACCGGGGCCGGTTCACCGCGCGGCGCCGGGGACGGCGGCGGTGGCGAGGCCGGCGACCGTGGGCAGCACGACCCCGCGGGTGTGCCAGGCCACCCGACCGGTCAACGGGACATCGGCGGAACGCCGCTGCGGGCGGGCGGATCGGATCGCGTCACTGCCCGGCGGCGTCAGCTCCGTCCGGACCCCGTTCCTGGCTCTCTGGCCGCGCTGTTGAGGCCTGCGTGTCCATGCGCTCGAGGCGCTGACGGATCGCCGCGACGTTGAGCGCCAGGTCCTCGAGCGCCTCGACGCCGCGCGTGGCGAGCGCGAACGTGAGGTTCTCGCGTTGCTGCTCGGCGCTGGGCTCGCGGTCGTCCGGCGAGGTCCCGGAGTGGCTGCGCGGACGCCGCGTCGCCTCCGCCCACGGCTCGTCATCGCTCCGCGGATCGCCGAACAGCTCGCGCAGCATCCGCTGCGCGAGCTCGAGGAACTCGCCCGGGTCGGGCCGGTTCGTCGCCATCCGTTCCCCTCCCAGCTCATGCGCGCCCGTCGCGCGGACCGGGGGATGCCCGGTCCAGGACGACGCGACCACCGTAGGACCGATGATCCACCCTTGGTGGCCGGCGACGGCCGACCGAGGGCGCAGGGCCAGGTGTCCAGTCGGTGCGCGGGCGGCGCCGCTCGCCCCGCAGCCCCCGTCTCCTGAGGTGTGCGGACTGCCTCGCCGGCGCCGCTCACCGGATCGAGAACGGTCGCAATTGGCCGTTGCGCCGCAACCCGGGGATGCTGTGGCCCGGAGCTCGGGCAGCGAGGGGGTGACCGTGGATCTGCACCGTCGTCCGGTCGCGCCTCACGCGGCCGCTGCACCCGTCCCGAACGCCGCCCCGCCCGCCCGGAGGGAAGCGGCCGGATCGATCGCCGGGGGGCTCCCGCCCCTCGGCCGGAGCACTCCGAAACCCGACCAGATCCTGCACCCGCGAAGGGGATGAGCCTTGTCCAGGTCCCACCAGGAAGCCGCTGTCCCACCGGCGTCGCGCACGTCCATCGTCAAGGTCGTCGGCGCCAGCCTCGTCGGGACGACCGTGGAGTGGTACGACTTCTTCCTCTACGGCTCGGCCGCCGCGCTGGTCTTCAACACGCTGTTCTTCCCCGACTTCGACCCGCTCGTCGGCACGCTGCTCGCGTTCGCCACGTACGCCGTGGGCTTCGCGGCCCGGCCGATCGGCGGCATCGTCTTCGGGCACTTCGGTGACAAGGTCGGCCGCAAGCAGATGCTGGTCATCACGCTGATGCTGATGGGCGGCGCGACGTTCCTCATCGGCCTGCTGCCGACCTACGGGGCGATCGGCGTCTGGGCGCCGATCCTGCTGATCCTGCTCCGGCTGGTGCAGGGCTTCGCCCTGGGTGGCGAGTGGGGCGGGGCGGTGCTGATGGCCGCCGAGTACGGCACGCCGGAGCGACGCGGGTACTGGGCCTCCTGGCCGCAGGCGGGTGCGCCGGCGGGCAACCTCCTCGCCGTCGCCGTCCTCGCGCTGGTCTCGGCGTTCACCACCGACCAGCAGTTCGAGTCCTGGGGCTGGCGCATCCCGTTCCTGCTCAGCGCGGTGCTGGTGGGCGTGGGCCTCTGGATCCGGGTCTCGATCGAGGAGTCGCCGGTCTTCCGGGCCGCCCGGGAGCAGACCGCCGCGGCGGAGGAGGCGCCCAAGCTGCCCGTCGTCCAGGTGCTGCGCGAGTACCCCCGGGAGATCATCCTGGCCATCGGCGCCCGCCTGGCGGAGAACATCGGCTACTACATCTTCACCGCGTTCGCGCTGGCCTACGCCACCGGCGAGGCGGGCATCTCGCGGGGCACGGCGCTGAACGCGGCGCTCATCGCCTCCGCGATCCACTTCGCCGCCATCCCCGCGATGGGTGCGGCGTCCGACCGGTTCGGCCGCCGGCCGGTCTACCTGGCCGGGGCCGTGGGCGTCGGGGTGTGGGGCTTCGTCTTCTTCGCGCTCTACGACTCGCAGTCGTTCCTGCTGCTGGCGCTCGCCGGCTCGATCGGCCTGATCTTCCACGGCGCGATGTACGGGCCGCAGGCGTCCTTCTTCTCCGAGCTGTTCTCCACCCAGGTGCGCTACAGCGGCCTGTCGGTGGCCGGTCAGGTGTCCTCGATCGTGGCGGGCAGCCTGGCGCCGATCATCGCCACGGCCCTGCTGCTGGAGTACGGCAGTTCGCTGCCGATCTCGCTGTACCTCGCCGGTGCCGCGGTGCTCACGGTGATCGCCGTGGTGCTGAGCCGGGAGACCGCCCACAGCGACCTGACGCGGGACCCCGCCGCCGATCGGGCGCCGGCCGGCGCCGGCCGGCGCTGACCCCCACCGTCCGGTGCAGCGCAACAAGGTCATCTCGGCCGACGCCGCGGCGCAGATCGTCCTGGACGGCGACACCGTCGCCACCGGCGGGTTCGTCGGCGTCGGGTTCGCCGAGGAGCTGGCGCTCGCGCTGGAACGGCGGTTCGAGGCCACCGGCTCGCCGCGGGACCTCACCCTGGTCTACGCGGCGGGCCAGGGCGACGGCGGCACGCGGGGGCTCAACCACTTCGGTGCCGACGGCATGGTGCGCCGGGTCGTCGGCGGGCACTGGGGGCTCGTGCCGCGCCTGGGCGCGCTCGCTCTCGACGAGCGCATCGAGGCGTACTGCTGGCCGCAGGGGGTGATCAGCCACCTGTTCCGGGAGATCGCCGGCGGGCGCCCGGGCGTGGTGACCAAGGTCGGGCTCGGCACGTTCGTCGATCCGCGCCACGGGGGCGGCCGGATGAACGCGTGCACCACGGAGGAACTGGTCGAACTGGTGACGCTGCGCGGGGAGGAGCACCTGTTCTTCCCCGCGCAGCCGGTGCACGTGGCCCTGCTGCGCGGGACGACGGCCGACCCCGAGGGCAACATCACCATGGAGCGGGAGGCGCTCACCCTCGAGGTGCTGTCGATGGCGCAGGCGGCCAAGAACTCCGGCGGCGTGGTGATCGTGCAGGTCGAGCGGGTCACCGAGCACCGGACGCTGAGCCCGCGCGAGGTGCGGGTCCCCGGCATCCTGGTCGACGCGGTCGTCGTCGCGCAGCCCGCCAACCACGGTCAGACCTTCGCCGAGGCGCACAACCCCGCCTACACGGGGGAGATCACCGCGCCCACCACCGGGCTGGCCCCGATGCCGCTCGACGCGCGCAAGGTGATCGCCCGTCGCGCCGCCATGTTCCTGTCCCCCAACGCGGTGGTGAACCTCGGGATCGGCATCCCCGAGGGAGTGGCGGCGGTCGCCGCCGAGGAGCGGATCCTCGACCTCATCACGCTGACCGTCGAGCCCGGCGGTGTCGGTGGCATCCCGGCCGGTGGGCTGAGCTTCGGCGCCGTCGCCAACCCGCAGGCGATCATCGACCAGCCGTACCAGTTCGACTTCTACGACGGCGGCGGGCTGGACCAGGCGTTCCTGGGCATGGCCGAGGCCGATGCGGAGGGGAACGTCAACGTCAGCCGGTTCGGTCGCCGGGTCGCCGGGGCGGGCGGCTTCATCAACATCAGCCAGAACGCCAAGGCGGTGTTCTTCCTCGGCACGTTCACCGCCCGCTCGCGGGTGGCCGTGCGCGACGGCGCCCTGGTGATCGACGACACCGGCGCGGTCGCGAAGTTCCGCGACCGGGTCGGGCAGGTGACCTTCAACGGGCGCCTGGCCGCCGAGCGCGGGCAGTGCGTCCACTACGTCACGGAGCGGTGCGTCCTGCGGCTGACCGGGCGGGGCCTCGAGCTGGTCGAGGTCGCCCCGGGCGTCGACGTCGAGCGGGACGTGCTGGCCCACATGGACGTCGCTCCCGTCGTCAGCGACGACCTCTGCACGATGGAGGAGACCATCTTCCGCGACCGGCCGATGGGGCTGCGCGACCGGCCCCCGGTCGGCATGGACGAGCGCTTCCGGTTCGACGCGGCCACCGACACCGTCTACGTCAACTTCGAGGGGCTGCGCCTGGTGACCGCGCAGGACGCCGCCGACCTGGCCCGGGAGCTCGACCGCCGCTTCTCCGCGCTCGACCGGCGGGTGCACGTCGTCGTCAACTACGACAACTTCGACCTGGGCCCGGACGCGGCGGATGCCTTCTTCGCCATGGTCAGGAGCAACGAGGAGCGCTTCTTCCTCTCCTCCACCCGCTACTCGACCAACGCGTTCTTCCGCCGCCAGCTGGGCCGGGAGTTCACCGAGCACGACCTGTACGCCAACGTCAGCGAGCACCCCCGCTGACAGCGGGTCTCGGGTCGGTCGGGGGGGGGTCAACCGGCGAGATCGGCGGTCTCGCACGCTTCGCGGCCGGTGACCGTGCGGGACCGCCGATCTCGCCGCTGGGACGGCACGAACCCCGTGCAGCCCCGGACGGCGTCAGGAGTACGTGAAGAACCCGCGGCCGGCCTTGCGGCCGAGCAGGCCGGCGTCGACCATCCGCGCCAGCAGCGGGGGAGGGGCGTAGAGCGGCTCCTTGAACTCCTCGTACAGCGACTCGGCGACGGCCTTGGTGGTGTCCAGGCCGATGAGGTCCGCGAGCGCCAGCGGCCCCTGCGGGTGGGCGGCCCCGAGCACCAGGCCGCGGTCGATGTCGTCGGCGGTCGCGAAGCCGCTCTCGAACATCCGGATCGCGGACAGGATGAACGGGATCAGCAGCGCGTTGACCACGAACCCGGCGCGGTCCTGGCAGGCGATGGACCGCTTCCCGAGGGTGTCCTCGACCAGTCGCCGCGACCGCTCGGTCGTCTTGTCCGAGGTCAGCAGCGACGGCACCAGCTCGACCAGCTGGAGGACCGGGACGGGGTTGAAGAAGTGGATGCCGATCACCTGCTGCGGCCGCGAGGTGGCCACGCCCAGCTTCATGATCGGGATCGACGAGGTGTTGGAGGCCAGGACGGCGTCGGGCGACTCGACGACGGCGTCCAGCCGGCGGAACAGCGCGACCTTCGCCGTCTCGTCCTCCACGATCGCCTCGATCACCAGGTCGCGGTCGGCCAGCGCCTCGAGGTCGGTCACCACGCGGATCCGCTTGAGCACCTCCGCCGCGTCGCGCACCTTGCCCTTGGCCTCGGCCCGCTGCAGTGAGCGCTCCAGCCTCGCCTCGCCGGCCTCGGCCGCCGCCTGGCTGGACTCGACCACGACCACGTCGAGGTCGGCGCGCGCACTCACCTCGGCGATGCCCGCGCCCATCAGGCCACAGCCCACCACACCGATGCTGTCCACGATCTGAGCTCCTCACGATCACGAGGCGTCGACCCGTCGGGCCGGTACGGCCCCGACGGGTCCGAGGGTCCGGCGCGAGGCGGGGACCCGGCAGGCCGCATGGTGTCACGCGCCACGGACGCCCGGCGCGCACCTCGACCCACCGACCCTGCCGGGTCGGATCGGCCATGGGGAACCGATCGGCGACACCGGGATCCCGCGTCCGTGGTCGACAGGTCGTCCGCGCAACCTCCCCTGCGCCTCTTGTGACAGAGCCCACTCTTCTGGTTCCCTCTTGCGAGATCCGTCTCGTATGACGCAACGCCTTGAGGAGTGTCATGGAGCAGTCGCGTAGCCAGGGATCCCCGCCGCCCCACCGCCCGAGCCGGTCGGGGGCGGTCGCCGACGACCCGTCGCCCGACGGAGCCGCGGAGGAGCGCTCCACCGCCACGGTGCCGGATGTGTCGGTGAGTGGGACGCATCCGGCGATCGCGGAGCCGCCGCCGTGTGTTGCGGATCGGCACTGGGCGGTGGATCGGGTGTTGTTCGCGATCGCTGCGGTGATGGCGTTGGGGTTCGTGGT